>JAKFDG010000143.1:0-15542 GCA_036677285.1 Pseudoxanthomonas sp. | reverse complement strand
TGGATGAATCCCTTTTGCGCGAGGCGCTGGCCGAGCGCGTACAGGATCTGGGTTCTCCCGCCGCCGCACTAATCGAACCGCTGCTTCCCTCGGATCCCACGCTTGAGACGCTGAAGCTGGCCGAACGCTGGCAACCGGCGAATGCGCCGCAGCGATTGAACGATGTCTGGTTCGATCGCGTCGGCGTCACGGCGCTGCTGGTCGCGCAGACACGCGCGGCGGGCTTCGATCCGACCGGCCAGCAGGCAGCGGTGGAGGCGATCCGATCGGACTTCGCCAGGATCGCCACCGGAACGAAGAGCGAGCTCGTGTTGACCGGCCCCGGCGCCTTTTCCGTGGAGATCGGCGGACGCACCGCGCGTGAAGCGCAGTGGATCGGCATGATCGACGGCCTCGGCCTGGTCCTGTTGCTGTGGTTCGCCTATCGCAGCTGGAAGATGCCGATCCTGGGCGTATTGCCGCTGGCCAGCGCCGGGCTCGCGGGCCTGGGTGCGGTGGCGTTGTTGTTCGACGGCGTGCATGGCATCACCGTGGCCTTCGGCTTCACCCTGATCGGCGTGGTCCAGGATTATCCGATCCACCTCTTCAGCCACCAGCGTCCCGGCCTGTCGCCGTGGGCCAATGCGCGCTCGCTGTGGCCGACCCTGGCGACCGGCGTGGTTTCCACCTGCATCGCCTACGTCACCTTCCTGTTCTCCGGCGTGGACGGATTGAAGCAGTTGGCGGTGTTCACCATCGCCGGCCTCGGCGCCGCGGCGATCAGCACCCGTTTCCTGCTGCCGGCGCTGATCGACCCGGCGCCGCGCGACTTCGCCGATTCGCGCGCGCTTGCCTCCCTGTGGCAGCGGATCGCGCGACTGCCGCGTCCGCGGTGGACGCTCGCGGTGATTGCAATGGTCGCCATTGCGATCATCGCGTTCGCACCCGGCCCGTTCTGGCAGAACGATCTGTCGAAACTCACCCCGGTTCCTGCCGATGCGCTGGCCCACGATGCGGTGCTGCGCGAGGAACTGGGCGCGCCGGACGTGCGTTACGTGCTCACCCTCGCCGGAAAGGACGAAGAACAGGTACTGCGGGCGTCTGAACGCTTGCGTCCGGCACTCGACCAGCTCGTTGCGGAACAGGCGTTGGCCGGATACGACCTGGCGGCGCGCTACCTGCCCAGTGGCGAGTTGCAGCGAGCACGCCAGTCAAAACTGCCGCAGCGTGAATCGATGCGGGCGATGCTCGACGCAGTGTTGGAGACCTCGCCGTTCAACAGCGACGCTTTCGATCCCTTCCTTGCCGATATCGAGACCGCCAAACGCGCGCCGGTCCTGACTCGGGCCGACCTGCAGGGCACGCCGCTCGCGGTCAGCGTCGCCGGCCTGCTGCTCGCCAGCGAAGACCACGCCACCGCGCTGGTGTCGTTGAACGGCCTGCAGGATCCCGCGGCGGTGGCGCGCGTCGCGGTCGCGAATGGCGCGCAGTTGCTCGACCTCAAGCAGGCCTCGGAATCGCTGGTCGCCGCGTATCGCGGACGCGTGCTGGCCGCTCTGGGCGTCGCCGCGCTCCTGCTCACCGCCACCGTCTGGATCGCGTTACGCCAGCCGCGCCGCGTGCTGCGGGTGCTGCTGCCGATGGCGCTGACCACGCTGCTGATCCTGGCGGTGCTGCGCGGCTTCGGCGTGGAGTTGAACCTGTTCCACCTGATCGCACTGATCCTCGCAGCCGGCCTGGGCCTGGACTACGCGCTGTTCTTCGACCATGCCGGCGCCGATCGCGCCGACCAGTTGCGGACCCTGCATGCGCTGATCGTATGCAGCCTGATGACCTTGCTGGTGTTCAGCCTGTTGGCCCTCTCGTCGATCCCGGTGCTGCGCGCGATCGGCAGCACCGTGGCGATCGGCGTGTTGGCCAATTTCGTACTGGCCTTGCTGGTGTCGCGGCAGCCGGTGCAGGAAGCGGGTGATGCTGTCGCGTAGCGAGCTCGAATCGCTGGTCCCGCACAAGGGTGCGATGTGCCTGTGGGACGAGGTCGCCGACTGGGACGCGCGGCGCATCCGCCTGTGCGCATCGAACCATCGGGATCCGTTGCACCCGCTGCGTTCGCACGACAAGCTGCGCGCGGTGCACCTGTGCGAATACGGCGCGCAGGCGATGGCAGTGCACGGAGGGTTGCGCGCACGCGACCGCGGCGAGGTCGCGCAGCCCGGCCTGCTGGTCGCGCTGCGTGGCGTGGAACTGCATTGCGCGCGCATCGACGACCTGCCCGGTGCGCTCGAATGCGAAGCCGAAGTGCTGGCCGAAGCCGAGGGCAGCCAGCAATACGCGTTCCGCATCACCCACGCGGGCACGCTGCTCGCCGAAGGGCGTGCGGCGGTCATGCTGCAGGCCTGATATCCGCTAGGATCGACCCATGAACCCCTCCCGCAAACGCGCACTGGTCACCGGCGGCAGCGGCGATCTCGGCGGCGCCATCTGCCGCCGGCTCGCCGGCGACGGCCTGCATGTAATCGTCCATGCCAACGGCAACCGGGCGCGTGCCGAAACGCTCGCAGCGGAGATCCTTGCTGCTGGCGGCAGTGCCGAGGCCGTGGCCTTCGATGTCGCCGACGGCGAGGGTGCGCGCTCGGCGATCGCATCGTTGCTGTCCACCGGCCCGATCCAGGTCGTGGTCAACAATGCCGGTATCCACGACGATGCGCCCATGGCCGGCATGTCCGAAGCGCAGTGGAAGCGCGTGATCGACGTGTCCCTGCACGGCTTCTTCCACGTCACCCAGCCCTTGCTGCTGCCGATGGCGCGCACCCGCTGGGGCCGCATCGTCAGCGTGTCGTCGGTGGCGGCGGTGCTGGGCAACCGCGGCCAGACCAATTACGCCGCGGCCAAGGCCGCGCTGCATGGCGCGTCGAAATCGCTGGCGCGGGAAATGGCCAGCCGCGGCATCACCGTCAACGTGGTCGCACCGGGAGTGATCGAAGGCAATATGGCGGCGGATGCGTTCACGCCCGAGTCGATCAAGCAGATCGTGCCTGCCGGCCGCGCCGGCAAACCGGAAGAGGTCGCCGCACTGGTCGGGTTCCTATGCGGCGAGGAGGCCGGTTACATCAACGGCCAGGTGATCGGCATCAACGGCGGCATGGGTTAGGCGAGTCTGCGGCATTAGCCGCGGGCGTCAGGCGGCGTCGGCGTACCACTGCGCCGACAGCGAGGTTTCGGCATCCCTGGTCCTGACTAGCAGCGCGTCGAGGCCATGGCCGTCGATCGAGGGATGTTCACGGCGCGCGCGGGCCAGGATTTCCCGGGCCAGCCAGTCCATGCGCGCCACGTTGTCGCCGATGCGCATGAGGAAGGCCTCGTCGTCGAGCGCGTCGTTGAGCGCGCGATTCATCTCGTGGAACCAGTCGATCCGGTACTGGTCGAGGAAGCGGTCGTCCGGCGTCGATGGCGCGGTGTTGCGCGCGCCCCAGTCGCGCAGCAGCGCCTGCACCGCCAGGTTCAGGTCGCGGCCGCGCATGAATCGCGGACGCAACCTGCCGAGCAGGGCGATATCGGTCAGGCGTTCGCCGAAAAACAGCGGCGCCAGCAAAGCCCAGTAGTAGGTGTAGTCCCAGATCACCTTCACCGGCATCACCTGGGCGTCGCCGAACAGCGGGTACTGGTCCTGGTACAAGGGCAACGTGTTCTCGTAGAACGAGAAATACAGTTGCTGGTAGATCTCCGCATAAGGCGCGAACGACCCACCCGCGCGGTCCTTGGCGATCAGGTCGCAGATGTAGGTATTGCTTATCGCGATGAAATCGCTGCCAGGCGAATAGAACGGATCCAGGAACAATCCCGCCTCGCCAGTCAGCGCCCAGCGGTCGCCGCTGAAAACCTGCTTGCAGCCGTAGGAGAAATGGCGCAGGAACAGGAAGTCCTGCAGCTTGTGCTCCGGCTTCTCCAGCGAACGCGCCACCTGCGGCTGGTGCTCATGCAGCCAGGCCATGGCCTTGTCGAACGTGTCCATCGTCTCCAGCGGATGCATCTTCGCGTCGCAGACGATGCCCAGCGAATGTGCGCCCGAGGCCAGGGGGATCAGCCAGAACCAGTAGCCCGGCCCGCACATGTGGTTGGTGGAGCGCCAGCGATCCGGCGGCGTACAGCGCGCCAGCCATTGCGGATCGTCGGACCACTGGTCGGGATCGACGAAACCGTCCACCCGCCACCACACCGCGTTGGCATCGTGATCGTTGGCCTGGGCCAGGTCCCGCTGGCGCTTGATCAGACCCGCGCGACCGGAGGCATCCACCACCCAGCGCGCTGAGACCTGCCACGTTTCGCCCGCCTGCACGAACGTCACCACGTGCGGCGCTTCGGCGTTGTCCAGTTCGATGCCACGTACCATCGCGCCATCGCGGAACTCCACGCCCAGCGCGCGCGCCTGTTCGCCGAGGAAATTCTCGAACCTGCCGCGGTCGAGTTGCCACGAAGGCGTCGGCAGCAATTCGCTGACGCCGAGCTCGGTGCAGCGATCGATGTCGTTGCGGCCTTCGGAGAAGAAGAAGCGGAAACCGAACTTGCGGATCTGTTCGCTTTCCAGGTGCTCGCGGAAGCCGAGCACGTGGGCGAAGTAGTGCGCGCCGACCTCCACCGTCGATTCGCCGACCTTGAACGCCGCTTCGCGTACCGGGTGCGCGCGACGTTCCAGCACGCTGACCTCCATTGCCGGGTCGCGCTGTTTCAGCTGGATGGCGAGCGCCAGCCCGGCGAGTCCGCCACCGAGGATCACGACATCGGTGGCGGTTCTGTTCATGCCGGATTCCTGGCGTCCGATGACATGGCGTAGGCGGAGAATTCGCCGCTGGGGTCGTCGATGATCGGCGGGTGCGCCTGGATGCTGCGATACACCGCAGCCAGGCCGCCATGGCGCAGGGCCTGCAGCACGATATGGCTGGTGATGCGGTACAGGTCGTGCAACGGACGGAAATGGCTGGCGCGGAACTGCTCGTCGCTGTCGCCGCTGCGGTAACGCGTCTCGATCGGCACCGACACGCAGCGCGTGCCCAGGGTGCGCGCCGCCGAGATCACGATCTGCGCCTCGAACACGAAGCCTTCGCCGGGCACGTCCTCCAGCGCGATCACCTCGGCGGGGTAGAAGCGCTGGCCGCTCTGGCTGTCGGCGACCTGGTAGCCGGTGCCCCAGGCGATGCCCCAGTCGCCGAATTCATTGGCCAGGCGTCGATAGGTGGGTTGCGAGGCGCGCTTGCGCAGGCGCGCGCCGATCACGATGCAGCGCGGATGGCGGTTGGCGGCGTCGAGCAGGCGCGACAGGTCCGCGGCCGAATGCTGGCCGTCGCCGTCCATGGTCAGTACCCCCTTGAAGCCGCGGCGCAGGGCCTCGCGGAAACCGTGGCGCAACGATTCGCCCTTGCCCATGCGCTGCGCGTGGCGCAGCACGGTCACCGGCAGGTCGGCGATGCACGCGTGGGTGCCATCGTCGGAACCATCGTCCACCACGATCACGTTGGGGCATTGCGCCAGCGCGCCCTGCACCACTTCGCGGATGCGCAGCGATTCGTTGAGCGCCGGGATCAGCACCACCACCTGGTTGCGATCGAGCCGTTGCGACTCAGCCATACGCGATCTCCATCGCCAGATTCATTCCAGTCCCTGCCTTGATCGCGACCTGGCGCCGTCCCAGCGCCAGCGCCTCGAACAGCGGCAGCATCGGCAGCATCGCATTGCCGGCGGAAAACCGCGTCAACGGGCCCGGCGCCTCGCTATCGCCGGGCTGCGCCTCTCGCAACTGCGCGTGCAGGCGGGGACTGCCGGGCACCACATCGCGCACCAGCAACAGTGCCCCTCCCAACAGTCCTTCGCTGCGCGAGACCCGTCCCAGCGGTCCGCTCGCAGTGCCGTCGTAGCCCACCAGCAGCACCGCGTCGGTGCCGGTGGCCAGCTGCGCCAGTGCTTCGAGCAGGCCCTGGCCGAAAGTGGCGTCGAGCGCACTGATCGCAGTGGCCGGGGCCATCGCCATGGCGCCGATGGTCCAGTAGCCGGCCGCGGCGTTGTGCACGGAATTGTGGAAGCGTGTCGGCGAGATCGTGCGCGGGTCGTTGGCCAGGGTCTCGCACATGTAGTCGGTGATGCCCAGGTCGCCATGGCTGGAAGCGAATACCGACGACAGCGTCGCCGGATCGCGCCCGCCGGCGGTGCACGCGGCCAACGCCACTTCCAGCGCGACCGAGACGGTTTCCGGCGCGCGCCGTCTCTCGTTGGGCGCCAGCAGTTGCGGCGCAGGGCGCGGTGGCGCGTCGTCGGGCAGGCTGCCGTCTGCGACAAAGGCGCGCGCCGCGTCCCACGAGGGCAGCCCGCGGGTCCAGAAGCCGATGCCGGCGATGCTGGCGGAAAGCGCGGACGGATTCATGCGCGGCCGAAGACCAGGCTGGCGTTGTTGCCGCCGAAGCCGAAGGAATTGTTCATCGCGTAACGGATGTCGCGTTGCGCGTTGTCGAAGCGGATCTGCGGGCCGCAGGCGGGGTCGTGGGTGTTGCTGTTGAGCGTGCCGGGAAGTTCGCCTTGTTCCAGCGCGATCAGGGCGAATACCGATTCGACGATCCCGGCCGCGCCCAGGGTATGCCCGGTCCAGCCTTTGGTGGAAGCGGCGTGCAGGCTGTCGGGGAAGAGCGCTGCGACCGCGCGCGCTTCCACCGCATCGTTGGCCGCGGTGGCGGTGCCATGCAGGTTGAGGTAGCCCACCTCGGCCGCCTCGATGCCGGCGCGCGCCAGCGCATCGCGCATGGCCAGGCGAGCGCCCAGGCCTTCGGGATGCGGTGCGGACATATGGTGGGCGTCGCTGGATTCGCCGTAACCGCGCAACTGCAGGTCGGGGCGTGCGCCCGCGTCGCTGCGCTCCAGTACCGCGAAGCCGCCGGCTTCCCCCAGCGACAGGCCCACGCGCGCGGCATCGAACGGACGGCACGGTTCCGGCGACACCAGCTGCAACGCATTGAAGCCGTACAGCACGCTGCCGCACAAGGTATCCACGCCACCGACCAGGGCGGCATCGGCGAGTCCGGCCTGGATCAGGCGCGCGGCCTGCGCAAACACCTTGGCGCTGGACGAGCATGCGGTGGCCACCGTAAGGCAGGGTCCGCGCAGGCCGGTAGCGTGCTGGACGAAATCGCCGAGCGAATGCGGGGTGTGCACGATCGGTCGGTCCAGGTCGGGGGGAAAGTGGGCTGGCTCGCCTGCGAGACGCGTGTAGGCCTCTTCGGTGGCACCGATGCTGGAGGTCGAGGTTCCCATCACCAGCGCCACCCGCCCGGCGCCGTGGCGGGCGACCACGGTTGCGATCGCGTCGATCAGGTCGTCCTGCTGCAGGGCCAGCCAG
Source organism: Pseudoxanthomonas sp. (assembly GCA_036677285.1). Classification (GTDB taxonomy): domain Bacteria; phylum Pseudomonadota; class Gammaproteobacteria; order Xanthomonadales; family Xanthomonadaceae; genus Pseudoxanthomonas_A. Next base: position 8,185 of record JAKFDG010000143.1, on the reverse strand, counting down.
GCCAGGCGATTGTTGCGGCATTCCCAGTCCGCGTAGGTCGCGGGCAACGGCGCCTGTTCCAGTCCGTCGACACGGCCGATCCAGCAGTCCAGACGTTGTTCGTCGCCGAAATCGTTGCGGCGCAACCCGCTGCGGCGTTCGCGCAACGCGGCGGCTTGTGCCTCTTTGCCGCGTCCCAGTGCGGTGGTGGCGGTATAGGCGCGGATCGCCAGGGCGGGCATGGGTGACAACGGCGATGGGGGCACGCGGCATTCCGGAAACAGACGTGGCGGAAGTATAGCCAGCGCCCACAGGCGGGAATCGGCGATCGCGGTGGTTGCGGGAACGGGTTCAGCGATGTGAGCGGAATCGGCCGGCGCGTTCATGGTCGCGGGAAAACACGCGTGGGAGCGGCGATTACCCACTCGTCGGCTGCGGTTTGCGGGTTTCGCCAAACCCGGGTTTCGGCCACAATCTCCGCATCCCCCTCACGTTGGACGCGTCACGCGCGGATGCAAGCCTACGTTTACAAGAGCCAGCGCAAGGACGACACCTTCGTCTATCTCGCCACCCGCGACGATTTCGAGCAGATCCCCGAGCCGCTGCGCGTGCAGCTGGGCCCGTTGGCCTTCGTGCTGGAAGTGGCGTTGACCCCCGAACGCAAGCTGGCGCGCGGCAACGCCGAAGAAGTACGCCGGCAGCTGGCCACGCAAGGTTTCCATATCCAGTTCCCGCCGCCGACGTATCTGCCATCGATCGAGGATGCAGGACGTGCGCATGACTAGATCGGCCATGGCGGGAGCAGCGCGACTGGTGAAGCATGTTCCGTGGATGGCGCTGGCGGCGGGCATCGCACTTGCGGGCCTGACCTTGTTCGGCGGCGTGATCGCCGCGCTGGGCGCGTTGCTGGCGCAACCGCTGCTGGCGATGGCGGTGTCGTGGCGACGGGGAACGCGCGTGCTGGCGCCGGGTTCTGGCTGGCGCGACGATGCCTTTTCGTTGCTGCTGGTGTGGACGTTGGGTTTCATCGTGGCGGCGTTGCTGGTGATCTGGCCGCTGGCGGCCTTGCGCCAGAGCGGGAGCCTGTTGGCCGCGCTGGGCCTGAGCGCGGTGGCCGGTGCCTTCCTGATCGGGCTATGGCGGACCTGGCCGTTGTGGCACGAGTTGGAATGCGGCGGCGGTTCGCTTGCCGCGCATTGGCACTCGCTCTCGGAACGCGACATCCATGCGTGGCACGGCCTGGGCGTCGCCGCGACGGTGGCCGTGGCGATCGGGATCGGTGGGGCGCTGGCCTGGCCGGGACTTGTTCCCGATTCCACGCGCGCCGTCCTGGCCGTGGCTTACGCGCTCCTGCTGCCCCCCTTGCATTGGCTGCTGCAACGCACGCCCGCGGCAAAGGCCCTGCCGGTGATCGAACTGGCTGCGGCGGCGGATTTCACTTTCCCGGTGGTTTCGGTGCCGGCCGTGGAACAGGACCTCGACGCCGCCCTGTTCGCCGCCGCGCGCGCAGGCCGGGTGGAGCGTGCGCTCGAACTGCTCGAACTCGGCGCCGATCCGCGCGCCTTGCCCGCCGCCGACCAGCGCGACCAACGCAGCCTGGCGACGCTCGCGGCGGTACTGCCGGACCTGCGCCTGCTGCGGGCGTTGATCGCGCACGGCATCGACCTCAACCACGCCCATGCGGGCATGACCCCGCTGCTGGCCGCCACCCGCGACAGCTGGCACGGCCGGCCCGACGCGGTGACCACGCTGCTGGCCAACGGCGCCGATCCGCGCGCCGCCGATGGCGAAGGCAACACGCCCCTGCATCACGCCGCACGCAGTTCCGATCCGGGCGTGGCCGCCCTGCTGCGCGACGCGGCGGCCGAGACCGATGCGCTCAACGATGAAGGCATCACCCCGCTGGGCGTCGCCTGCGTCGCCGGCAACTGGCGGCTGGCCAAGTTCCTGCTCGAACGCGGCGCGAAACCGGAACCGCAAGGCGGCCAGCCGGTGCTGCTCGCTGCCGCCGCGACCGAAGAAGATGATCCGGTCGGCGTGCAGCTGTTGCTCAAGCACAAGGCCAAGGTCGATACCCGCGACGGCAACGGTCGCAGCGCCCTGCACGAAGCCGCCTACGCCGGCCATGCCGGCATCATCGGTGCGCTGCTGGCGGCGGGCGCGGACGTGCATGCGCGCGACGGCGAGGGACGCACGCCGTGGCTGGATGCCGCACGCGGCGGACGCATCGAGGCGCTCGACGCGCTGGCCGAGGCCGGTTCCCAAAGCACCGTGGTGGATGAAGAAGGGCGCAATGCGTTGATGCTGGCCTGCACCGCCGAGGCGGTGCAGGCTTCGCTGGTGCGTCGCCTGCTGGAACTGGGTGTCGATCCCGATCACGCCGACCATCATGGCAAGCGTGCGGTCGACCTCGCCGCCGAAGCCGGGCGCTGGGCCATCGTCTCCGCACTCGATCCCGGCTATGCGCTGCCTTCGGCCGTGGCGGAGAGCGAGGACGAGCAGGCGCCGCCGGATCGCGCGCCGTTGGGCCTGGTCCGCGACGGCCTCCATTCCGACCAGCATGTGGCCGACCAGTCCACCGGCCTCGATGCGTTGGCCAGGTTGTGCTCGCCCCAGGAACTCGGCAGCCTGCTGCACGATCCGGATCTGGCCCTGTCCCCGTCGCGCGTGGAATGGCTGCTGCGACGCGGTGCCGATGCCGAAGTACGAGATGCCCAGGGCGACACGCTGATGTTCGCCTTGCTGGCGCGTGGCCCCGAGGCGCTTCCGACTTTGCGGCTGTTGCTGCAGCGCGGCCTGTCCCCGGCGGGCCGGGGCGGCCTGGCCCGTTGGCTCGCGGCGTGCGTGCAAGACCACCAGGCGACGCCCGGCCTGGAAGCGCTCGCGCTGGAGCTGCTGGAACGCGGCGCCGATTGCTTCGCTTCCTCCAGCACCGACGATCCGCCGCTGTCGCTGGCGGTGCGGCTGGGGTGGACGCGCCTGCTGGATCGCCTGCTGGACCTGGGCGTGGATCGCGAGACCCGCGATGGCCATGGCATGTCCGCGCTGCACCTGGCCACCGCGCTCGGTCGCGAGGTGTTGCTGAAGCGACTGATCGCGAAAGGCGCCTCGCCGCATGCGCGCGCCGCCGATGGCCAGACCCCCCTCGGCGTGGCCCTGGCCAGCGGCCGTCGCGACCTGGCCGACTGGCTGGACTGGCGCGGCTGGGCCCTGCCCAAGCGCGCGCTTCGCGCTTCCGACCTACCCGCGGCGGCGATGGTGGGCGACGCCGATGCGGTGCGCCGCCTGCTGGACCTGGGCTTCGCCGTGGATTCGCCCGACGCGCAGGGCTGCACGGCGTTGCTGCGCGCGGCCGGCGGCGGCCATCGCGCCACCGTGGACCTGCTGATCGGGCACGGCGCCGATCCGCAGCATGCAGCACATACCGGGGCCACGCCGCTGTCGGCGGCGGTGAGCATGCGTCAGGCCGATATCGTCGCCGACCTGCTGGCCACGGGCGCGCAGATCGAACACCGCCTGCCCGGTGGTGTCACCGTGCTGATGCTCGCGTCCGCGCTGGGCCTGCCGGATATCGCCGCGCGCCTGCTCACCGCCGGCGCCAACGTGCATGCCAGCGACGCGCAGGGCCTGACTCCGCTGCACTGCGCCGCGCTGTTCGGCTTCATCGCCCGCGACAAGCCGCGCCTGGTCGCCCTGTTCGATACCTTGTTGCTGGCCGGCGCGGAACCGGAACAGATCGCGGCCGGCGCGGTGACGCCGCTGCTGCTGCTGCTGGGCGCGCGCGCCGAACCCGGCACGGCCTGCGACGAGGAAGTGGTGCTGGCCGCGCTGGAAAGATTGCTGGATGAAGAGGTTTCACTGGACGTGCAGGATCCGCGCGGTTTCGGTCCGTTGCACCTGGCTGCGCTGCATGGCCTGTTGCGCGTGGTCCAACGCCTGCTGCGCACCGGCGCCGACCCGGACCTGCGCGATGCGCTGAACCGTACCCCCCGCGAAATCGCGGTGATGCGCGGCTTCGTCGACGTCGCCGCCGAATTCGCCCCGGCGGTACCGGGCGCGTCGATGGCCCGCTTCCTGCGCGAGCCGCGGTAACGACATGGGGTGGGCCCCGGCCCACCGCTCGCAATCTCGCGAATATCCAACGGCGGGCCGGGGCCCGCCTTAGGAATCAAGCCGGTTTCGCCGGGTCCGCGGCTGTACCGCCATCGCCCACATCCGCCTCGAACAACTTCTCCAGGTCCGCGCGCGCATCGCGTGCGGTCTGCACCACCGCCGCTTCGTCGTCGTAGACCAGGTGTTGTTCGCGCAGCAATTGCTGGTCGTGGGCGCGAAAGCGTTGCGCATGGTTCGCGGCTATCTCCGCTGGCAAGCCCAGCGCTACCAGCACCTGTTCACCCATCTCCAGGCTGGAGCCGAAGGTTTCGCGGAACACTTCCGCGCCCAGGTCCATCAGCCGCCACGCATGCCGGCGATTGCGCGCTCGCGCAAGGATCGTGGCCTGCGGGTACATGCGCCGGATCAGGCGCGTGGCCTTGATGTTGGTTTCGACATCGTCCATCGCGATCACGAACACCTTCACGTGTTGCCCCCCCGCAGCACGCAGCAGCTCGGGCCGGGTGGGATCACCGTAATGGATCCGTGTGCCGAAGCGGCGCATGAAGTCGACCTGCTCGGGACTGTGCTCCAGGGCGACGAAGGGGATCTTCTGCGCGGTCAGCAGGCGCGCCACGATCTGGCCGAAACGGCCCATGCCCGCGACCAGCACCTGTGGATGCGAACCGTCGTCCTCGATCTTGTCGAACTCGCGCACCTGTTTCTTTTCCGGCTGGAGGCGTGCGAGCAGCGTCGACATCGCGATCAGCAGCAACGGCGTCATCGCCATCGACATGCCCACGATCGCCACCAGGCGATCGCGCATGTCGTCGTCCAGCAACCGCGCCCGCACCGCTTCGCTGAAGACCACGAACGCGAATTCGCCACCCAGCCACAACACGCTGCCCAGCATCAGTCCGCTGCGCCACTCCAACCTGCCCGGATGCCAGCCGACCAGGAACAGGATGCCGAACTTCACCGTCAGCAGGACCAGCACGCCCGTGGCGATGACCTGCGGTTCGGCCACCACCCGGTCCAGGTCGATGTCCATGCCCACGGCAATGAAGAACAGACCCAGCAACAGGCCCTTGAACGGTTCGATCTGCGATTCCAGTTCGTGGCGGAATTCGGAATCGGCCAGCAACACGCCGGCCAGGAACGCGCCCAGGCCCGCGCTCAGCCCGGCCAGCTGCATGAACCAGGCCGCGCCCAGCACCACCAGCAAGGCGCCGGCGGTGAATACTTCCGGCAGTTTCGTGCGCGCCACTACGCGGAACAATTGCCGCAGTAGCAGGCGCCCGCCCAGCACCACCACGGCGATCGCGCCAACGGCCTTGAACACGGTGGTCCAGCCCAGCGCTTCTTCCTCGGTTCCGGCCAGCAACGGAATGACCGCCAACAGCGGAATCGCGACCAGGTCCTGGAACAGCAGGATCGCGAAGCCCAGGCGGCCGTAATCGGTATTCAGCTCCTTGCGTTCGGACAGCAGCTGCAGGCTTACCGCGGTGGACGACAGCGCCAGTCCCAAGCCCACGATCAGAGCCGGCTTCCAGGACATGTCCGCGAGCAGGGCAATGGCGCCCAGCGCCAATGCGCTCAGCAGCACCTGCAATCCGCCAGCGCCGAACACCGGCTTGCGCATCACCCGCAGGCGCGACGGTGACAGCTCCAGGCCGATCACGAACAGCATCATCACCACGCCGATCTCGGCCGCATTGAGGATCCGGTCCGCATCGCGCACCACGCCCAGGCCATACGGTCCCAGCACCGCGCCGGTGACCAGGTATGCCAGCACCGCGCCCAGGCCGAAGCGCTTGAATATAGGCACCGCCAGCACCGCGGCCAGCAGGAAGACCAACGCCAATTCGAGACCACCACCGTGCATGTGCGCACCTCCTTCGCTTCATTATGCGGGCTTGACCGTTACCACGGCCGATCCGCGTACGTTTGACTATCGATTCGATGCAAGCGGGACAGCAATGAACAGAATCTTCCGTGCCCCGCTGTGCGGGCTCGCGTTATGCCTGCCGTGCGTTGCGGTTGCGGCCGACGCCGCCACCGGTTCGTTCCGCCTGGGCGAACAAACCATCGCGCCGCGGCACGCGATCGCGGTGCAGGCCGGGAGCGGGGTCACGCCGGGCGAAATCGAGACCTGGGTGTACCTGAGCGTTTCCCCGTTCGATGCCGCGCCGGTCGCGGCCGCGTTCGATCCGGATGATGCGGTGCGCGCGCAGGCGCGGGATGATGCCTCCGGCAGCTATGTGAAGCTGTGCATCGGAAGCGACGGCTCCGAATGCGGCGTGAATTTCGAGCATCGCGGCCCGAGCCGCAATTTCAGCACCGGCGGTTATGGTGAGCTCGTCCTGGCCACGCAGACATCGCAACGCATCGCCGGCCGCTGGACGCTGGTCGAGCCGGAGGACTTCTTCGACGAAACCTACCAGTTCGATCTCGGCTTCGACGTCGCCATCACCCCCGCGCCCGGCACCGACCTGCCGGCGGGCGGCGGCGAACCCGGCAAGGCGTACCAGGTTTATCTGACCGCGTTGGCGCAAGGCGATTTCGCTACCTTGCGCAAGCTTGCCGGCGAAGCGGGTGCGTACCGGTTCCCCGAAGACGATTCGACCTCGGCCAAGGAAACATTGAAGTCGCTGCGCGACGAGCAGCCGGTGATCGCGACGATTTCACGTGGTCGCGTGAACGGCGATGCAGCCGTGCTGTGGGTGGAAGGCGCCGATCGCGACGACATCAACCGCCAGGGCCGGGTCTTGATGAGGCGCAAGCAGGGTGATTGGCGATTTGAAGAGGCGGAACTGGAGGCCGCAAAGTGAATTGAAGGATGGTTTCCAATACCGTAGTCTGCCAGTGAGCATCAACACTCAACGAGGAATTGCATGAGGATTGTTATTGCGCTGCTAGTCATGCTTTGCATGGCGCCCGCCCAGGCGCGAACGGAAGAAGAAGCTGTGCCTGCTTCTGTATCGGTGGAGTCCATCGTGACCACGCAGGTGGACGGCAAGATCGTCATCGATCCACAGGGTGGATTGACCGAATACCAGATCAGCACCGAGGTGCCCGCACAGCTGCGCGATGGCCTCGACAAGGCGGTACGCCAATGGAAGTTCGAACCTGTCGTGGTGAATGGCAAGCCGGTACGGGCGCAGGCCGCCATGCGCGTCACGCTGGCGGCGTATAAGGAAGGCGAGGACTATCGGGTCAAGGTCGACAACGTGACCTTCCCGGGCGATGCGAAGGGAGCCGTAAAGGCCGATGCGGAGGGACCGGTGACGATTTCCCGCAAGTCCATGCCAGCGCCCCATTACCCCATGCAACTTCTCAGCGTGGGCGGGGTGGTCCTGTTGTATCTGAAACTGACGCCGGAAGGGAGGGTGGAAGAGGCAGTCCCCGTGCAGACCAGTCTGGTCGATGTCAAAGGCAAGGACCGGCTGCTGGCCAAGGCTATCGCACTGTTCGAGAAATCCGCTGTGCAGAAGGCAAAGACCTGGCGCTTCGACGTGGTGATGAATGGAGGCGCGGTTGAGCCCCGCGACCTCAGTGTGTCGGTGCCGGTGGAGTATCTTCCGTACAACAGCAAGCGCATGAAGCCAGGTCAGTGGCGAACCGAAGTGCGGGGGCCGCGAAAGGAGGCTTCTTGGCTCGCGTCGGACGTGGCTGCGCAAAGAATCGGAGTGTCGGACGTCGCCAACGGGGAGATTGTTCCGCTTGCGACTTCCTTCAGACTGGCGAAGGATGTTTCCGGAACAGTGCTATAGGGACTCAATCCTGGCCAAGAAAAAGCCCCGCTACGCGGGGCTTTTTTTGGGAGAGTCGAACTCAGCGCTTCATCGAACTGAAGAACTCGTCGTTGGACTTGGTGTTCTTCATCTTGTCGAGCAGGAATTCCATCGCCGCGATCTCGTCCATCGGGTGCAGCAGCTTGCGCAGGATCCAGATCTTTTGCAGCATTTCCGGCTCGATCAGCAAATCCTCGCGGCGGGTGCCGGAGCGGTTGATGTCGATCGCCGGGTAGACCCGCTTCTCGGTGATGCGACGGCTGAGCAGCACTTCGCTGTTGCCGGTGCCCTTGAACTCTTCGTAGATCACCTCGTCCATC
>JAKFDG010000142.1:0-2897 GCA_036677285.1 Pseudoxanthomonas sp. | reverse complement strand
AGGACTCGAACCTCCACGAAGTTGCCCCCGCTAGCACCTGAAGCTAGTGCGTCTACCAATTCCGCCACCTGGGCAGGTGCAGGGCGCGCATTCTCCGGATTGCGCGGCGGTATGTCAACGGATGGCCGCACGATCACGGACCGTATTCAGTCGGGGTGTAACATGGCGGCATGACGAAGAAGCCAACGAAAGGTGGGTCCAAACCCGCATCCGGCAAGCCGGGCAAGCCCGGGGGAAGTGCAAAAAATGCGGCTGGCGCGAAGAAATCGAAGCTGCCGCCGTGGATGCCGGACCTGCCTGCGGGCAAGCCTGCGCCGGCCAGGAAATCGGCGCCCGGCGGATCCAGGCAACCGTCCAGGCAGCCTGCGTCACCGCAGCGCGGTGGCTTCCGCGACCCCCATGCCGCGCGTGAGGCCGACCGTTACGCCGATCCCATCGCCAGCCGTGAGGCCATCCTCGCCCAGCTGGCCGCCGCGGAAGGCCCGCAGACCGCGGAGGACCTGGCTGCCTTGCTGGAGCTGACCGCGCCGGACCGTTTCGACGCGCTGGGCAAGCGCCTGGGCGCCATGGTCCGCGACGGGCAGTTGCTGCAGAACCGGCGTGGCGGTTTCGCCCCGGCCAAGCAGATGGACCTGATTCCCGGCGTGGTGATCGCCAACCCGAATGGTTTCGGCTTCCTGCGCCCCGAGGCGGGCGGCGGCGACGACCTGTTCCTGCCCCCGTACGAAATGCGCAAGGCCATGCACGGCGACCGGGTCATGGCCTGCGTCACCGGCATCGACCGCAGCGGCCGTCGCGAAGGCAGCATCGTCGAAGTGTTGGAACGGCGCCTGTCGCGCCTGATCGGGCGCTTCACCCTGGAAGCGGGCATCAGCTACCTGGTGCCGGACGACAAGCGCGTGCAGCGCAACGTGCTGATCCCGCCGGACCAGCGTGGCGAAGCGCGGGACGGCCAACTGGTGGTGGCGGAACTGACCCAGGCCCCCGATGCGCGGCGTCCGCCGATGGGCAGGATCGTCGCCGTGCTGGGCGACAAACTCACCCCGTCGCTGGTGGTGGAAGCGGCGATCCATGGCCACGAGATCCCGCACGAATTCCCGCAGGAAGTACTGGACCAGGCCGCAGCGGTGCCGCTGGTGGTCGAGGAAGCCATGGTCGCCGGCCGCGTCGACCTGCGGGCCATGCCGCTGGTGACCATCGACGGCGCCGACGCCAAGGATTTCGACGACGCGGTGTATTGCGAAAGCAATCGCCAGGGGTTCCGGCTCAAGAACCGCCAGGGTTATCGCCTGGTGGTCGCCATCGCCGACGTTTCGCATTACGTGCGCCCCGGCACGCCGCTGGACGACGAGGCGCAGAAGCGCGCCACCTCGGTCTATTTCCCCGGCTTCGTGGTGCCGATGCTGCCGGAGACCCTGTCCAACGGCATCTGCTCGCTGAATCCGAAAGTGGACCGGATGTGCTTCGTTTGCGACATGCAGGTGAATGGCGAGGGCGAAGTCACCGAGTCGAAGTTCTATGAAGCGGTGATGCGCTCGCACGCACGCCTGACCTACGACCAGGTATGGAAGGCCGTGGGCGAGAACGACGCCGACGCACGCAGTTCGATCGGCGCGCAACTGCCGCAGGTCGAACGCCTGCACGAGCTGTACCAGGTGCTGGCCAAGGCGCGCGAGAAGCGCGGCGCTATCGAGTTCGAGACTTCGGAAGTGCGCTTCGAGCTGGACAACCGCGGCGAAGTCACCCAGGCCGGCATGCTGCTCCGCAACGACGCGCACAAGCTGATCGAGGAATGCATGATCGCGGCGAACGTGGAAGCGGCGAAATACCTTCTGGCCGCGCAGATTCCCGCTCCTTATCGAGTGCATGATCGTCCGCCGGAATCCAAGTACGCGGACCTCCTGGAGTTTCTCAAGGAATTCAAGCTGAGCATGCCCCCGTGGAGCAAGGTGCAGCCGCGCGATTTCACCCAGTTACTGAAGAAGATCCGCGAGCGCCCCGACGTGGCCCTGCTGGAATCGGTGGTCCTGCGCAGCCAGAGCCTGGCGGTGTATACGCCAGACAACGCCGGCCACTTCGGCCTGGCGCTGTCCGCCTACGCGCATTTCACCTCCCCGATCCGGCGCTATCCGGACCTGCTGGTGCACCGGGCGATCAAGCATGCGCTGAGCAGGGCCAAGCCGGAGAAATTCCTCTATTCCGCGCATGCAATGGCGGCGCTGTCGTTGCAATGTTCGGAACGCGCGCGTCGCGCCGACGAGGCCGAGCGCGAAGTGGACGAACGTTATCGCGCCGCGTGGATGGAACAGCACGTGGGCGGGCAGTTCGATGGCGTAATCAGCGGCGTGACCAGCTTCGGACTGTTCGTGGAGCTGAAGGATTCCAAGGTCAACGGCCTGGTTCACGTGACCCAGCTGCCCCACGACTATTACCACTTCGATCCGATTCGCAAGACCCTGTCCGGCGAACGTCGCGGCATGTCGTTCCGCCTCGGCGACGCGGTGCGCATCGTGGTGCTGAAGGCCAGCCTGGAGGAGCGCAAGATCGACTTCAAGCTGGCTGAAGAGAAGCAGGAGCAGGGTTTGCCACCGCGTGGGCAGCCGGCCAAGCGCAAGAAAGAAAAATACTGATCTCTCGCTGGTAGCGATGGGAGCGACGTCCGTCGCGATCACGCATCATGGATACGACAGCATCGCGACTTGCGTCGCTCCCACAACCAAATAACTTGCAACTCGCATGAGCAAACAGAACCAGTGGATCGCCGGCATCAATGCCGTGGCCTCGGCCATCGAGAACGATGCCGATAACGTGCGCGAGGTCCTGGTCGAAGGCGGCAGCAAGAACTCGCGCCTGACCGAGATCGAGGATAACGCGCGGCGCAAGGGCATCGAGGTGCG
>JAKFDG010000141.1:0-1702 GCA_036677285.1 Pseudoxanthomonas sp. | reverse complement strand
CCGTGCGTTTCCAGGTATTCCAGCGTGAGCGCTATGTCCAGGATGGACTTTGCACCGGCACACACCACCGCCACCGAGGTCCTCGCCAGTTCCTGCAGGTCAGCCGAGATGTCAAAGGTTTCCGGCGCACCGCGGTGCACGCCGCCAATGCCGCCGGTGACGAAGACCTCGATGCCGGCCAGCGCGGCACAGATCATCGTGCCGGCCACCGTGGTGGCGCCGAGCCCGCCGCTGGCCAGCACGGCCGGCAGGTCGCGGCGGCTGACCTTGAGCGCCTGGTTGGAGCGGCCGAGCAGCTCCAGTTCGTCATCGGAAAGACCGATGCGGATGCGCCCGCCGATCAGCGCGATGGTCGCAGGCTCGGCGCCCAGGTCGCGGATCACGGCCTCCACTTCGCGCGCGGTGCGAACGTTCTCCGGGTAGGGCATGCCGTGGGCGATGATGGTGGATTCCAGCGCCACGAGCGGCCGGCCGGCGGCCTGTGCCGCCGCCACGGGTGCGCTGCGGATCAACCAGGAGTGGGCAAGGTTGGTAACCATGGCTATGCTTTCAAGGGTGCAAGGGTGGGTTCACCCAAGTGTGCAGCATAAGGCCGGTCTGGGGTTTTCTGTGCAGGCGCGGGGCGGCGTTCAAGGCGCCCATGGTGCAGCGGGCTCGAATCGCGCGGCTGACTCAGGCACCCGCTGAATCGCCGCAGCCAGCGCGCTCAACTTCGGGAGTCGACCAGAAGCGGATGCTGGCAAAGAGGCCATAGATCCCATCGGGCAGCCAAGTGAAACTTACCTGTATGCAAGTTAAGCATGACCCCTCCCGGTTGGCATCGCTCCCGTTGCGATGTGCGTGCTCAGGTCCTGCTTAGGGCCGTGCTTGCCGCAGCACGGGGTCGAGCAGATCAATATGCAACGCGCGCACGTCGTCCCAATCTTTATCGTGCGCCACGACGATGCCGGTGAACCCTTGCTCTTGCAGTAACCTCCGCCCAGTGGCGTCGTGCTTGAGATCGAGCAGTACGCGCTGCAACTGTTCGACGACCGCGCGCGGCACGCGGGGATGCGCGGCGATGGCGTGTGGCGTGACGGGCGGAGCGGCCCACAACACGCGCAGCTCGGCGCGCAGTTCCGGCACCATTCGTTCGAACGTCCGGCGCACACCTCCGCCCGCCGGATACATTCCCCTGACGATCGCCAGATACACCGCCTCGTGCGAATCCACAAACTTGGGCGTCACGGCGACGCCCTGTTCACGTAAATGCGCGAGTGGCAGCACCGTTGCCGCGAATGCGGCGGGCACGAGCGCCAGCGTCCGTCCCTGCAGATCGGAAAGTTTTTGCATGTTGCTGTCGCGCCGCACGACGATCAGCGCCTCTAGCTTCCCCTCCTCGCGCGCAAACGCCTGATAACCCGGCGCGCGGTGGTACACCGTATATTCATATGGATTCATATAGACGAGATCGAACTCGCCGGCCGCGAGCCGTTGCTCGAATGTGGGAATATCCCGCGCGGGTTTGAGTTCGATGCGATAGCCGCTGCGGCGCCCGATTTCCTCGAGCAGCCCCGACCATAGGCTCACGGTGCGCGTTGACGATTGCTGCGGGACGACGCCGAGGCTCAACGTTACCGGCCGCATGGGGGGCACCTGCGCGGTGGACGCGGCACTCGACAGCAACAATACCGACAGCCACCATCTGCTGTGCTTTTTCCTA
>JAKFDG010000140.1:0-25283 GCA_036677285.1 Pseudoxanthomonas sp. | reverse complement strand
TTCCGCACCGCGCTCGGCATCGAGCTGCCGCGTGTCTCGCGCGACATGGCCCGCAAGGGCGACGCGGAGCTGATCAGCAACCGTGAAGACCTGCAACAGGGCGACCTGGTGTTCTTCGGCCGCAAGGGCCGGGTCAACCATGTCGGCATCTACGTGGGCGAAGGCCGTTTCCTGCATTCGCCCAGCACCGGCAAGGACGTGCGCGTGGACAGTCTGGTCACCGGCTACTGGAGCGGCAAGTTCATGCAGGCGCGCCGGGTCGCGATGTAACCGCAACGCAAACCACGCGTACGAAGAAAGCCGCCTGATACGCGGCTTTTTTTGTGGCCGCACTGTGGCCGCAAACCGCGGAAAGCGATCACTGGTTCGGCCTGCAGGCCCTGCCCTCGTATTCATGCCGGTGCAGGACGTATTCCTTGCCATTCCAGCGTTGCACCGGAAAGCAGAATCCCGGTCCACCGACCGAAATATCCGGCCATCCGTCCTTGCCATTGGTCTTGAGGAATTCCGGAATGCCGCTGTTGCTGTCCACCACCTTCCAGCTGCCATCGGCCTGTTTGCTCAGCAGTCCATAGCCGGTGCCGGCATGACCGTAGCAGAACGTACCGCTTCCGATGACCACGACTTCCAGGCGCCCATCGCCATTGAGGTCGCGCACTTCACCGATCTCCGCGTCGCCGCCGTGGGGATCATCGGGACAGGCAACCCATTGACCACCGCGTTGCACGGCGCCGGCGGCCTTGAAGACGGCAATGCGCTCGGCCGCGCTCAAGGTAGTCGTCGCCTTCTGCGCCCAAGCGTCCGCTGCCGAGCCAATTGCGATGATGGCGGCGATGCCCGCAGTCACGCATCCGATCCTGGTGCTCATGGTCCCTTCTCCGGCAGGCGCCTGGGCTGTCACGGAGGACAACGCCAGGCATATCTGATGCCGGCCAGAACCATCACGAAGAAGCACGCAACCGCTTCATCGTCTCTTCGATGCCCTTGCTCAGCTCCATCACTTTCAGCGCGTATTCGGCAAGATGCATGTCCCCCTCGTCCTGCGGCGTCCATGGCGGTACCGGCGACGGCTTGCCTTCGGCGCCTTCGAGGGCCACGAACACGATGATGCAATGCGTGCACAGGCGGTCTTCGCCACCCCCCATCGGATCGCGGGCGCGTACGTCCACCGCGAAATGCATGCTGCTGGTGCCGGTATAGACCAGCTTGGCCCTCACCGTGACCAGGTCGCTGATGCGGATCGGCGCAACGAAACGGATCCCGCCTACCGCCACGGTGACGCTGTAGCGACCGCTCCATCCCACCGCGGCGGCATAGCCGACCTGGTCGATCCACTTCATCACCACGCCGCCGTGGACCTTGCCGCCATAGTTCACGTCGGTGGGTTCGGCCAGGAAACGGAAGGTCAGTTCGCGTTGTTCGCCGCTCATCGTCTTCACTCCGGGATGCGATGCGACAGGTTACGCCAAGTTGCGGCGTGGCGGGCTTCGCGCCATGCTGCACCAAGGGGTATCGGATTCAACGTGGAAGGTGAAGATCATGCTTCGCACACTACTTGCGGTTCTGGTCGGCCTGGTTGCAGCGATGCTGCTGATCTTCGGGCTGGAAGCCCTCGGCATGATGATGTTCCCGCCACCGCCCGGCATGGCGCTGGAGAACGAAGCGGACCTGGCCAGGCTGATGGCCATGTCCTCCACCGGAAAGAAAGCCTGGGTGGTGTTCGGCTGGGCATTCGCCAGCTTCGTCGGCGGCTGGTTGGCAGCGCTGATCAGTCGCAGGCATCGGCGCATCTCCGCGTTGTGCGTGGCGATCTTCATCGTCGCCGGCACGATCATGAATGCAACGGTGATCCCGCACCCTATGTGGATGAACGTGCTCGGCATGCTGTTGCCGATTCCGTTGGCCCTGTTGGGTGCGAAACTCGCCACGCCACGAAACCCTGCATGAAAGGCGGCGGCGCAGTGGCGCCGGTTGCGACTTCCCCGCACCCACGCCATGCTTTCCGCACGTCGAACAACAAGGAGAACAAAGCGATGGTACGCACGATCCTGGGATTGATAGCGGGAGTTGCAATCGCATGCTTGGCGCTGGCCGGCGGTCACTACGCCAATGCGGAACTTTATCCTCGGCCGCCCGGAATGGACTTGGGCACGTCCGACGCGCTTATGGAATTCGCCAACGCCGCACCTGCTTCTGCCCTGGCCTGTACCCTGGCTGCGTGGGCACTCGCGGGGCTGGCCGGTGGCTGGATCGCGGCGATGATCGCAGGCCCGTATCGCCGCGGCACCGCACTGGTCATCGGTGCGCTGCTCACTGCCGGCATGATCGTGCAGGCGACGCTGATGCCGAACCCCGAATGGGTGGTGGTGCTGGGTATGCTGCTGCCGATTCCTTTCGCCGTGGCGGGATCCCTTCTGGCGACTCCACGTACTGAATTCTGATCGCGGCTGCGGCTGCGTCCCTTTCCGAAACCACCTTTGCGTACCGATTCCACATGCCGACTTTCCGACTGTCTTTCCTCGCCTGTTGCCTCCCGCTTTTCCTGCCCGAAGCCAACGCCATCGCCGCGGAACCATTGCTGCCGCCTTCCTCGCGCTACGAAACGCCCGACCATTGGCGACAACCGGTTCCGCCATTCCGCATCGGCGAACACACCTGGTACATCGGCACTGCGGGCTTGAGCGCGCTGCTGGTGAAGACGCCGTCCGGCGCGGTGCTCATCGATGGTGGCCTGCCGCAAGCCGCGGACCTGCTGCTGATGCGGATGCAGGCTCTGGGCGTTGCCCCCGACCAGTTGAAACTGATCCTGCACAGCCACGCGCACGCCGATCATGCCGGGCCGATCGCCGCGATCCAGCGCGCCACCGGTGCCCGCGTGGTCAGCAACGCGGAATCGGCGGCATTGCTGGCGCGCGGCGGCACTGGCGACCTGCATTTCGGGGATGGCATGGTGTATCCACCGGTGCACGCCGACAAGTTAGTGATGGATGGCGAAACCGTGGCGCTGGGCGGCATCGAGTTCACCGCGCATTTCACGCCCGGGCACACGCCCGGCAGCCTGAGCTGGACCTGGCAGGATCGGCGCGGTGGCCGCAGCCAGCGGATCGCCTACGTCGACAGCCTCAGTGCACCGGGTTACCGGCTGGGCGGCAATCCGCGCTACCCGCATATCGTGGAAGACTACCGGCGCAGCTTCGATGCGGTGCGCGGGCTGGAATGCGATCTGCTGATTACCCCACATCCCGACACCAGCGGCTGGGATCCGGTCTCGACCGACACGCCACTCAAGAGCGCGACCAGCTGCCGCGACTATGCCGACCGCGCATCACGCAAACTGGAGGCTCAATTAAAGGCCGAGGGTGGGTCGGAATAAGCCCACGGCTTCAACGTTTGACCGTGTAGTCCATTCCCACCGAAATCGGCCCCGCTTCGACGAATCCATACTTCGCATAGAGATGCTTCGCATCGCCATCGGCGAACAGCGAGACGTTGGATGAGACGGGTGCATTCTCACGCAACCAGGCGTCCAGCGCATCCATGATCTTCTTGCCCAGCCCGCGTCGCTGGTATTCGGGCTGGACCGCAATATCGACCACGACAAAGAAACAGCCGCCGTCGCCGATGATGCGGCCCATGCCGACGGTGCGCGCGCCATGGACGATGCTGACGCCGAACAGGGTGTTGGCGAGCCCGAGCACAGCCGCTTCCGCCGATTTCGGCGAAAGTCCGGTAACGCTGCGCAGGCGCCGGTAATCGTCGACGCCGGGGAAGCGTTCGACCACGAAGAATTCTTCCGTAGTACTCATCGTGATTTCTCCGTAACTTCCAGCCCATCGGCTTCGATGCCGACATTGGTCGAAGCCGCTTCGTATACCTGCCTGTCCAGCAACCCTGTTTCCTTCGCCACCAGCACCGGCACCAGCATCTGCCCGGTGACGTTGGTCATGGTCCGCATCATGTCCAGGATCCGGTCGATGGCGTACAGGAAGCCAATGGCTTCCAGCGGCAGGTTCGCCGCGCTGAGCACCACCGTGGCCATGATGACCGCGGTGCCGGGGACGCCAGCGGTACCGAAGCTGCCCAACACCGACGCCAGAGTGATGATCAGGTACTGGGACCACGACAGTTCGATGCCGGTGTATTGGGCGATGAACACCGCCGCCAATGCCGGATAGATGGCGCCGCAGCCGTCCATCTTGATGCTGGCGCCGAGCGGCACGGCGAATGCC
Organism: Pseudoxanthomonas sp.; assembly: GCA_036677285.1. GTDB lineage: Bacteria > Pseudomonadota > Gammaproteobacteria > Xanthomonadales > Xanthomonadaceae > Pseudoxanthomonas_A. Next base: position 21,054 of record JAKFDG010000140.1, on the reverse strand, counting down.
GCGTAGTCGCCATTGACCCCGTGGTTGTGGATGGAGCTGCGCAGCGAGGCCGGCATGGCAGCGAAACTGCTCGAGGCCACGAACCCGACCTGCATGGCCGGCGCGGCGCCACGGAAGAACTTCAAGGGGTTCAAACCATGCGCGAGCAACAAGCCGCCGTAGACCACGATGATGTGGAAGGCGCAGGCCGCGTACAGGGCAATCACGAAGGTCAGCAACGGCTTGAGCTGCTCGAACCCGTAACCGCCCACCAGGGCCGCGATCAACCCGAACGTGCCCAGCGGCGTGAATTCCAGCACGAAGCGCGTGACCTGGATCATGGTCTCGCTGGCTTCGCCTGCAAGCTTGCGCAGGTTGGCGGTCTTTTCTCCCAGCTTGACGAAGGCGAATCCGACCAGACCTGCGAAGAAGATGACCTGCAACACCGTGCCGTTGCGCGGCGCCAGCACACTGGTGCCGTCGGCGGTTTTGGAAGCGGCCGCGCCGGACAGGGCCTGGAAGACATTGCTAGGCACGATGTTGAACAACACATCGAACACGCCCGGCACGTCCTTAGGCTTGTAGTCCGACGCGACCTGCAGCACGCCGACGCCTTCGCCAGGCCTTATCAGCAGTCCGAACAACAGGCCCACCGCCACTGCCAGGACCGCGGTCACCGCGAACCAGGCGAAGGTGCGTCCGGCCAGCGCGGCAATCGATTTCTGCCCATGCAGCGAGCTCACTGCGTTGATCACCGCGAAGAACACCAGCGGGACCGCGATCATCTTGATCAGGGTGACGTACAGGTCGCCCAACGGGCCGAACCAGGTCTCCGCCGAAGGCCCGAACGCCCAGCCCGCCAGGGCGCCGAGCACAAAGCCCGCGACGACGCGCTGCCAGAACGGGATCTTGAACCAGGCGGTTACTGCATTCATCGGGTCGACTCGCATTGACGTGCCCGAACGATAGCCCAGCCTGTCGATCGGCGCGACGGCAGGACTGGAATTGCGCGGTGTCATCGGCAGGACACTGCCCACGCGGCATAATCGCGCGTCGCCTTGCCTCGAAATCCATGATGCGCCGATTCGCTGCCCCCCTAACCTGTCTGTCCACTGTCCTGCTCGCGGCCTGCGTCGCTGCGCCCACCCGTAACGCGGTGCCCACGGTGTTGACGCTCGATGTGCCGCAGGTCGCTCACCCTCGAGGCGAAACCCCTGCGTGGTGGTACCGAAGCGGCGCTGCACGTGCGGCCGGCAACGGCGCGATGAACGGCCGCGCGAAGAACGTGATCCTGTTCCTGGGCGACGGCATGAGCCTGACCACGGTCGCCGCCGCACGCATCCTCGAAGGTCAGCGCAAAGGCAATCCGGGCGAAGAGAACCAGCTGTCGTGGGAAAGTTTTCCACACACAGCGCTGAGCAAGACCTACAACACCGATTCGCAGACGCCCGATTCAGCCGGCACGATGACCGCAATCGCCACCGGCGTGAAGAGCCACATGGGCGCTATCGCCGTGGCCTCGGGAAACAGGCAAGGCTGCGCCAACAGCCTGAAGCAGCCGCTGCTGACCTGGCTGGAACTGGCGGATAGCGCCGGCCTGTCGACCGGCGTGGTGACCACTGCGCGCCTCACCCACGCCACGCCTGCGGCCACTTACGCGCATTCGCCCAACCGCGACTGGGAGAACGACGTCGACCTTCCCGCCAGCGCAGTCAGCGAAGGCTGCAGGGACATCGCCCAGCAACTGGTCTCCTCGTCACGTTTCGGTCGCGGTCCGACTGTGGCGCTTGGCGGCGGTCGTCGCGAATTCACCACCGTTGAGCAACGCGATCCCGAAAACGACGACAAGGTCGGCAAGCGTCTCGATGGACGCGATCTGGTGGGCGAATGGAAGCGCGCCCACCCCACCGGCGCCTATGTCTGGAACAGCAAGCAGTTGCGGGCCTCGAAGGAGGCGCCTGCGCTGCTCGGACTGTTCGAACAAGACCATATGCAGTTCGAGCACGATCGCAACAAGGCAGAGAGCGGCGAACCGGGTCTCGCCGAGCTCACCCTCGCTGCGATCCATACCCTTTCCAAGAATCCGCAGGGCTTCGTGCTGATGGTCGAGGGCGGGCGCATCGACCACGCCAACCACTATGGCAACGCGTACCGTGCGCTGGACGAGACGATTTCCCTCTCCAGCGCGGTGCGCGCCGCCGTGCAGGCCACGTCAGAGGACGACACGCTGATCATCGTCACTGCCGACCATTCGCACACGCTCAACTTCGTCGGTTATCCGGTGCGCGGCAACCCGATCCTGGGCAAGGTGCGTGGCATAAGCAGCGAGGACGACGTGCCCGGCGACCTGGCGCGCGATGGCACCGGGCAGGTTTTCACCACCCTCACCTATGCCAATGGCCCCGGTAACACGGGCGCGAGCAACCAGCAGCCGGCGGGGTCGAAGCGGTTCCTGCACGCGCCCAGCGGTTTCGAAGCAGCGGGAGGCCGTCCGGACCTGAGTGCGGTGGACACCGAACACCCGGACTACCTGCAGGAATCATTGGTCCCGCTCAAGTCGGAATCGCATGGGGGCGAAGACGTCGGCATCTGGGCGCGCGGCCCGGGCAGCGATGCGGTACGCGGCACGGTGGAACAGAACGCCATCTACCACTTCATCGTGCAGGCCACGCCGAAGTTGCGCGAAAGGCTATGTGCAGCTGGAACCTGCGATGCGCAGGGAGTGCCGGTGGAATTACCGAAACCGACGGACTTCGAGAAGAAGTAACGCTCCGGAGATTCTCCGGAGGATTCAGAACGGCTTGGCCAGCACTAGGTAGACCACGCCGACCAGCAACGGCACCGGCGCCTCGTTGAACAGGCGCAGCTTGGACGACGACGGCAGCGCGCGGCCTTTTTCGACGCCTTTCAACCAGCGCCCGGCGATGATGAAGTGCACCAGCATCAGCGCGACCAGAGTGAGCTTGGCGTGCAGCCAGGGCCCGGGAACGAACATCCTGGGCAGGTAATCGGGCGAGATCCGCCATCCCTGCCACATCGCGACGCCGAACAGCAAAGCCATGCCGAACATGTTGTGGCCGAAGCGATACAGCTTCTTCCCCATCAGCAACAGGCGCGCCTGCACCTCGGCCTGTCCCGTGGTTTCGGTCAGGTTGACCAGGATGCGCGGCAAGTAGAACACCGTCGCCATCCAGGCGATCACGAATACCACGTGGGCGGTCTTGATCCAGAAATACATGCGTTTCCCTCTATGGAATCATCGCAGCAAGGATAACCCGACCCACGCGACCTTGTTTCGTTCGTCATTCCCGCGCAGGCGGGAATCGCTCTGGCTCTTCGTTCTCGACACCGCAGGAATCCGGCTTTCTCCAGAGCCACAGCAAGGGCAAGAGCGATTCCCGCCTGCGCGGGAATGACGAGCAAAGGCAAAGGCAAAGACAAGCAAAAGCGTTACGCTTCTCCCTCTCCCACCTCCCACCTCCCAGATGCAAAAGCAATACGACGAAAACTATTTCCAGCGTTGGTACCGACGCGGCGACATCGGCGGCCCGCAACGGCTGGCGCGCAAGGTGGCGCTCGCGGTGGCCTGCGCCGAGTACTACCTGGAACGGCCGATCCGCACGGTGCTGGACATCGGTTGTGGCGAAGGCGCGTGGCGCGCGCCGTTGTTGAAGCTACGACCGAAGCTGCGCTACCTGGGTTTCGACAGCAGCGAATTCGCCATCTCGAAGCATGGGCCGCGACGCAACCTGCACTACGCGTCTTTCGGCGATTTCGCACAACTGCGTCCATGCCCGCCCGTGGACCTGCTGGTCTGCGCCGATGTGCTGCATTACCTGCCCGCGCGCGAACTGCAACGCGGCCTGCCGGGCCTGGCGGAACTGTGCGGCGGCGTGGCCTTCCTGGAAACCTTCGTCCGCGAAGACGAATTCGAGGGCGACCATGCCGGCTTCCAACCCCGTCCGGCATCCTGGTACCGGAAACAATTCAACCGGCATGGCCTGCGCTCGGTGGGCTCGCACTGCTGGCTCCCGGCCGCGCTGGCCGATCAGGTTTCCGCGCTTGAGGCAGGCTCCTGAACCTGTATTTTTCAAATAATATCAATTATTTACGCAATTCTGCCTTCCCGAATTGCTGCCTTGGGGGAGCCCACCCCGGCTTTGCGGTATGCTGCGACGCAACACCCTGCTTACCGCTGGATTCCACCCGATGATGCTTTACCAATGGCACGAACTCAGCCGCACGTGGATGGCTCCCTGGATCCATCTGGCTGAAGCCAACGCCAGGATCTTCTCCGACTCGAACAGCTGGCTCTCCACCTTGCCGGGCGCGGACCGTCTCTCCGCCGGTAACGAACTGATCCACCGCCTCGGCAAGGACTACGAAAAGCCGCCATGGGATATCCACCAGATCGAAGTGAACGGCGCCAAGGTGCCGGTGGTGGAACAGGAAATCATCAGCACGCCTTTCTGCCGCCTGCTGCGCTTCAAGCGTTACACCGATGAAGTGAAAAGCATCGCCGCGATGAAGGACGACCCGACGGTGCTGGTGGTCGCGCCGTTATCGGGCCACCACGCGACGCTGCTGCGCGACACCGTGCGCACGCTGCTGCAGGACCACAAGGTCTACGTGACCGAGTGGATCGACGCACGCCTGATCCCTGCGGAGGAAGGAGCGTTCGGCCTGGACGACTATGTGGCCACCATCGAGGATTTCATCCGCCACATCGGCGCCGAGAACCTGCACGTGATCAGCGTCTGCCAGCCAACCGTACCGGTGCTGGCCGCGGTCTCGCTGATGGCGGCGCGCGGCGAATCCACCCCGCGTTCGCTGGTGATGATGGGCGGGCCGATCGACGCGCGGCTCAGCCCCACCCAGGTCAACGACCTGGCCACGCGCAATCCGCTGTCGTGGTTCCAGAACAACGTGATCCACACCGTGCCTGCGCCTTACGCGGGACAGGGACGTTCGGTGTATCCGGGCTTCCTGCAACACGCCGGCTTCATCGCCATGAATCCCAGCCGGCATTTCATGTCGCACTGGGATTTCTATTCCGACCTGGTCAAGGGCGACCTGGAGGATGCCGATGCGCACCGCCGTTTCTACGACGAATACAACGCGGTGCTGGACATGCCTGCCGAGTATTACCTGGACACCATCCGCACCGTATTCCAGGAATTCCTGCTTCCGCGCGGACAGTGGAAGATCAAAGGCGAACTGGTGAACCCCGCCGCCATCAAGAAGACAGCCTTGCTCAGCATCGAAGGCGAACTGGACGATATCTCAGGCGTGGGCCAGACCGCTGCCGCGCATGATCTGTGCACCGGGATTCCGAAGGCCAAGCACCAGCACATCACGGTGAAGGGCGCCGGCCACTACGGCATCTTCAGTGGCCGCCGCTGGCGTCAGGTGGTGTATCCCGACGTACGCGATTTCATCGCCAAGTACGCGCAATAAGAAAACCCCGCCGATTGGCGGGGTTTTCGTTGGTAATCCCAACGCGGATCAGACCACCGGATTGCGCACCAGCAGGTGCTTGGCCAGCAAGCCGTGTAGCTTGCCGATGCCCTTGGCCGCATGCAGGGTGATAAAGAACAGCAGGAACCCGGCTACCAAGATCAACGGCAACTGCCAGGCCATCAGCGATGTGGTGATGCCATCCTGGATGCTGTTACTGCCCAGCAACAACCATCCGTCCACATCGGTACTCACATCAGCGATACCGGTCCACACCGCTATCGGGGCCGCCATGAATGCCAGCGACATGGTCAGGCCGGTGACCGCGAGGGTGAAATAGGCTATGCCCAGCGGCAGCATCAACAGGAAGTACAGCATTGCCGTCCAGGTGCGGCCGTCGGTGAACATCTCCTTGATCCGCTCCAGCCAGCTCTTGCCACGCTGGGTGTACAACGGCCGGCGCGGCATGCGTTCGCCCAGCAAAACTTCCACGATGCGTCCTTCCACCAGCGACAGCACCCGGATCAGGCCCAGGAACAGCACCAGCAACGGGATGCCGATGATCAGCACCAGCAAGCCGATCGACATGCTCATGCCGGTCGTGACCACGGTGAAATAGACGATGCCCGTGGCCAGCGACAGCAGCATGTAGAACAGCGCGCCATAGGTGCGCGGATCGACAAGCACACCGAAGAACTTGCCCAGCACCGACTTGCGCTTCGGCGGCGCCGGCGGACGTAGCGCGCGATTCACCGTCACTTCCGTGTCGCGGTAGATCTCGGCCACTTCTTCCGGCGCACCGTAACTGCTCGCAACCGAGGCGATGACTTCGGCCTCGCTCTTGCCAGCCTGTTCTGCGAGCTCCGAGCGCAGGTATTCCTCGGCGTCGTACATCGCGTCCTGCACCATCGCGGGGTCGGCGCCAGTCAACGCGGCACGGAGCTGGTCCAGGTATTCGGGAATGGTGGTTGGCAGACGGCTTTCGGAAGACACAGTGGCGTTCATTGTGGAATCCCCAGCAGGACGGAATCGACGGAATCGCGGGTGGCGCGCCAGGCGTCGACCCATTCGCGCAGGGTGCTCCGCCCTGCCTCGGTGATGCGGTAATAACGGCGTGGCGGGCCGGACATGGATGGCTCGACGAAACTGTCGAGCAACGTCGCACCTTCCAGGTTGCGCAATACCGGGTAGAGCGCACTCTGCTTGCCGCTGAGCACGCCTTCCCCCACGCGCTCCAGCTGCTTGGCGATCAGGTAGCCGTACATCGGTTCCTGCGCCTTGGCCAACACCGCCAGCAGGGCCAGCGACACGGTACCGGCACTGAGCTCTTTCTGGAACTTCTTGAGATGGATGTCGAAATCGGTCATCGCCTTCTCCCCCGGCCGGATCGCTAGGTTGGAGGCAATACTATTGTTGAGTTAGGTATAGCGAATGTGCCATTAGTAACCGGGCGCTTGGTCACAGGCCGTCGCTCGGCGAGAATCGGGGTCCATCTCGTTCCGGTTGCCGACATGATCCTGCGCCCCGCCTTCCTTGCCTGCGCCATCGTCCTGGTTTCGTTGCCGCTGCCGGCCGCCGAAGCGCCCAAATACAAAAGCGCGCAGGAAATCATCGACGCCTCACCCGCCAGCGCCTGGCGGACGCTCGATCCGGCCAACACCCTGTACCTGGAACTGGCGACCGGCCGGGTGATCATCGAACTGGCCCCCGCGTTCGCGCCCGAGCACGTCGCCAACATCCGCACCCTGGCGCACGAACATTTCTGGGACGGACTGAGCATCTACCGCTCGCAGGACAATTTCGTGGTCCAGTTTGGCGACCCAAATGCCGGCGAGGCGACGGCGAAATCGCAGGGCACGGCGAAGGCGAAACTGCCGGCCGAGTTCGCGCGCAAGTCCGAAGGCCTTGCCTTCAACGCACTGCCGGATCGCGACGGCTGGGCGCCGGAAGTCGGTTTCGTGGATGGCTTTCCTGCCGCGCGCGATCCGCAAAGCGGTGAGGCTTGGCTGACGCATTGCTACGGCGTGCTCGGCGCTGGCCGCGACGTGGCACCAGACAGCAGCAACGGCAGCGAGCTGTACGTGGTCAGCGGCCAGTCGCCGCGTCAACTCGACCGCAACATCACCCTCGTCGGCCGGGTGGTGAAAGGAATGGAATTGCTCAGCGTGATCCAGCGCGGTCCGGAGCCGATGGGTTTCTACGACAAGCCCGAGCTGCGCACGCTGATCGTCGCGATCAAGCTGGCCAGCGATGTTCCCGAGGCAGAACGTACCCCGCTGCAGCTGCTGCGCACCGATTCGCAAACCTTCACCGACGCCACGGAAGCGCGCCGTAACCGTCGTGACGGTTGGTACATCCGTCCGGCAGGGCACATCGATGTGTGCAACGTGCCGTTGCCGGTGCGGACGCCAAAGGACTGAGAAACACAAAAATGGCTTCACCATTCCCGCGAAGGCAGGAGTGACGGCTCAGGGCTTCATGCAATCCGCTTGTGCGCTTCTTCAATAATCCGCTTGTTGAGTATGCGCAACTCTCCGACCATCAGCAGGCGCATATCACGCACGATGTAGCCGGCCAACGCTTCATCGTCGATGTCGTCGCCGTCGATGTCCAAGCGGAATTGCTGGCCCTGCAAGCCACCGCCATTGCTGAAATCGATCTCGAAGTCGAACACCACGCGCTTCTGCACCACCGGCTCCTGCCGCCTCAACGCGAAGCGCGCTGGCTGACCGCCACGCTGCCCAGGATCAGCGCGCCCGCGGCGATCATCATCGGCGTCACCGGTTCGCCCAGGAACAGCCAGGCGAACGCCGCGCCGAACAGCGGCACCAGATAAGTCACGGTGGCCGCGCGCGCCGGCCCGATGCGCTGTATCAGCCGGTAATACAGCAGGAATGCATAGCCGGTGCAGAGCACGCCGATGGCCACCGCACTACCCCACGCAGCGGCGGGGATCGGGTCGCTGGGCCAGTGGGTTGCCGCGAACGGCATCACCAGCAAAGCCGAGCATCCCAGTGTGGCCGCAGCCGCGGCCGCGGGAGGAATGCCGCCCAGGTGGCGCCGCACCAGGTTGACGCCGAAGCCATACAACAATGCCGCGGTGGCGCCGGCGAGCACCGCTGCGCCAACGCTCAGGCCACCGACCTTGCTGCTGGCCAGCACCACCACGCCGGCAAACCCGGTGAGCAACGCCAGCGCGCGACGCATACCGATTTTTTCGCCGAAGAACACGAACGCCACCAGGGCCGCGAACAGCACCGTCATCGCATTGCAGATCGCGCCGATCGCCGCCGGCGCGCGTTGCGCGGCCCAGGCGAAGAGCAGGAAAGGGATTGCCGAATTGATCAGCCCGATCAGCGCGAGCTTCGGCCACATCGAGCGCGCGATCGAAGCGCGGTCACGCCACAGGAACGGCAGGAGGACCAACGCGCCCAGGGTCAGCCGGATATCGACCAGGGCAAAGGCGCCAAAAGGCTTGGCTGCGACGCGCATGAACAGGAACGAGCCACCCCAGATCGCGCCCAGCGCAAGCAGTTCCACAGGCGTGCGCCAGTCACGCGCGACCACCACCGGCTCCTGTTTGACCGCCACCACCCCGCATTCCGCCGACATTGCCATGCTCCCGCTTGTGCCTTAAAGCCATTTTCCCTGAACGATGCGGCCCTGCAAGCGCGTACTATCCGTCCCAGCCACAAATCCTGCTCATGTCTCACAGGGATATCACCATGAACCTGCGTCCCGCCCTGCTGCCCGCCCTCGGCGTGTTCGCCGCCGCCGCACGCCACCAGAATTTCGCCCACGCCGCGGAGGAACTCCATCTCACCGCCAGCGCTGTGAGCCACCATGTCCGCAAGCTGGAATCCACGCTCGGCATCGCCCTGTTCCAGCGCCATGCGCGCGGAGTCATCCTGACCTCTGAAGGCCGGCAATTGGCCGATGCGGCAACCGCGGCGATGACCGACATCGAGGCCGTCGCCAGCCACCTGCATCACGGCGACGGCATCACTCAACTGCGCGTCACCACTCTGCATTCGTTGGCCTATTGCTGGCTATTGCCGCGTCTGCCGCGTTTCTGCAGGGCCTATCCGAACATCCGCCTGGCCCTGGATACCGGCATTGCGCTGACCCGATTCGACGACGGGGGCCCCGACCTCGGCATCCGCCACGGCCCGGGGCATTGGCCCGGACTGACCGCCCACCACCTGATGGACGACGAACTGTTCCCAGTGGCCTCGCCTGCCCTGGCCGGTGCCAACGAAATTCGCGAACCACGCGAGATCACGCGCCTGCCGCTGGTGAGCGACATGGCCCTGCAGGGCTGGCGCGACTGGTTCCGCGCCGCCGGCGTGCGCGGATTGCGCCTGCCTGCGATGCACAGTTTCAGCGACAGCACAGATGCGATGCGCGCCAGCGTCTATGGCATCGGCGCGGCGCTCGCGCGCAAGCACATCGTCATGCCCTACTTGCAACGTTACGAGCTGATCCGCCTGCCCGGGCCGGCGCTGAAGGCGCGCTTCGCCTACTACGCCGTGCATCCCACCCATCGCCCGCTCAACCCCGCGGCCATGGCATTCATCGACTGGTTGAAGCACGAAGCGCAGGATGAACGTACGCCGATGCCATCGCTGCCGGCAGAGCTTCTCGGCAAGACAGGTTGAAGAGTCGATGCGTGGCCCTTCGCAATCGGCTCCAGGCTCACTCGGAAAACGAGCGCTCCGGGTTGAAGTCGATCCCGGTGATGTTGCGCTGTCCCGCATGCGCCTTGATGTGCACCAGAATATCGATGGTCATCATCAGCAAGCGTTTGATGATGGAGAACTCGAGACCCGCGCCTTCGGCCGATGCCTTCACCATCAGCGCCAACTGATCCCAGGTCTGGCTGGTGCTGCCCGCGTGGCAGCTGGTGATCGACCCCGGATGGCCTGATGCGCAATTGCGGATGAAATAAAACGACTCGTCGCCGCGCAGCTCAGCCAGAATTATCCGGTCCGGCTTCATGCGCAAGCAGGCTTCCATGCAGCTTTTCGCGGTGACGTTGCTGGCGCTCTGCCCGCCCTTGGAATAGAGCAGGTGCACGGCATTGGGCTGGCTGATGAACAGTTCCCTGGCATCTTCGATTGTCACCAACCTCTCGTCATTCGGGATGTGGTTGACCAGCGATTTCATGAACGTGGTCTTGCCGCTGCCGGTGGCGCCGGAGACCACGATGTTCTTCTTGTACAGGACCGCTTTCTTGAAGAACTCAGCGTAATTGCGCGAATAACGTAGTTCGAGCAGCTCACGATCATGGTCACCCAGCACGTGTCCCTGCTCGACGATCTGATCGAAAAACCCATCTTCCTGGTACTGAAGCAAGGTTTTGGTGTGCTTGGACGGCAACCGGATCGTGATCGATATCCTGCCCGCATCGCAGGCGGGCGGAATCACGAACTGTGCACGCTGCCCCGTCGGGAAAGTCAGCGATACCACCGGATCGGTATCGGTGATGCGCTGACCCGTATTGCTCTCGTTGACTACGGCTGTGCAGAACTGCCGGGCGCGATCGAAGGTCAGCGTCGGCACTTCGATGCGCCGCCAGCCATCCCGTGTTTCGAGATAAAGCTCTCCCGGCTGGTTGATGCATATTTCGGTGACATCGGGAGAAGCCATGTACTCGAGGATGCCGAGGACGTCGTACTGATAGTTCAGAAAATCATGCGAAACTCGCGCGACTGGCGAATTGTCAATGTCCACGCCGGATCATCCGCATCACTTGTGCGCCAATACGCCTGAGAAATCGACATCCTTTGATACGTAGACGTTGACAACCGTGCCCTGATTTATGGTGACCGTCGCCGGACGCCGGATGCTACGGTCGAGAGCCTGGTTGGCCAGTCTCTCCATGGTCCGCGCCGTGTTACTCTCGAAAGGCATTTCAGTGACCAGTCCATTGGTCACGGTGGTCGAGGCGGGACCGTGCTTGGCCCCGGCATATTTGAACGCATCGCTAATCAGGCTGATCATCAACGCCGATGCTATGCGGCTGCCCCAGTGGGCGTCGTAATCACCGGGATGACCGGCCCCACCCAGGTTGTCCACGCCCGGACTGGCCATGGAAACATCGATACCGTTAGGGGTGGTGATCCGGTCCCAGACCACCGAGATCCGTGGTCCGTTTGCCTCGGATTCGTAAGACCCTGAGATCTTCGATCCCTTTGGCAACAACAGGCTGCGACCGTTGATCGAATAAATCGGCTCTGTCACCATGCAGGAAGTAAAGCCGGGAATGTCGGTGATGATCCTCGTCTCCAGAACGCAGCGGATGTAAGTGCCACGCACGAGAAGAGCATCGGGGCTATTTATGAACTGCGCACTCGACGCCTTACTCTTGGAAGCCGGCTTGCTATCGGCGACATTGGCCTGGTTTCCAGGCAATTGGGCAAGCATGGCCTGCATGTAGGGATCCTGCTGGCCGCCCGCCTGTGAACCGGTTTCAATGCCCGCGCCACCTCCGGCTGCATTCAACATCCTCCGTTCCATCAGCGTGGGCTCGCGCGGTGCTGGCGGCACTTCGGCAGCGCCATAGGAAGGCGGCGGATACGCAGGCGACTGTGCTGGCTGCATAGGAAGCGGAGGTAGTTCAGGCTGGTTGTATTGCGCGACCTCGATCGGCGGAACGTCCTGCATGCCAGTGGAAGCGGCATTCTGAGCCTGCGGCAATTCCGGGATTTGCACGGTTTCCTCGCGCGGCTTCTTGGAGGTTTCATCTTTCCCGGAAGTCGCGCTGTTGAACATCCAGATAGCGGCCATGACCAGCAATGCGACGATGCCCGCCAGGAATATTAACGCCTTGCGGTTGAGCTTCTGCAGGTCGTTGGATTTCAGCACCGGCGCACTGGCATCCAGGTCCGGCGTGGCGGCAGCTTGCTGGTTCGCGTAGTAAGGGTTGCCGATGTTGGGGTCGTGTTCCTGGCCCGGTTCGAAATCGTGATTGCCGCGCTCAGGGTGCCGGCCGGACTGATTGGGCGGTATGTGTTGGTTCACTGTTGTTTGTTCCTACGCAGGCCGACTACATTCTTACCGTGACGGATGACCAAGAAGGGATAGGTCCCATGGACGATCAGGGTGTTGTTCTCGACGGTGGTGTTCACCACGAAGTCTTCCCCGCTTTCCCGTTCGCGTGCAAACACGATAGGAAAATTTCCTGAGGGGAACTGCTTCATGTCGCTCATCTTCACGTAAGTGAACTGACCATCGTCGTACACATTCGTCGGGATGAGCCAAGCCTGTTTGGAGCGCGTGGAATAGTCGTAGCCGAAGTTGTAGACCCTGTCTTTGTTCAGTTCGGTACTCAGCTCCGGCGTGGTGTCCGCCTCGGCGACGAAATCGGTCCCGTTTGGGTAGGTGAAGGTGATCTTGTACTGGACACCGGCCTGTTTGGCCTGGTCGAGAGCGGTCCAGTCGGTGGCTACCACCTTCAACTCCAGAATGTAGGAGTGGGTGGCGGTCCGGATCATCATGTTGGTATCGACATCGACGTTCTTCGGTTTGAGGTAGAACACGTTATCGCGCCGGGTCAATTCCCAACCAGCACTGAAGCCCGTGCTGAAATCGAGGATCTCCTCGTTCGGACTCAGTTCGATCTGTGTCGTGATTCCCAGGCCCGTCCGTACCTGGTAAATGCGATCGGGCTGGTATTCGTATTCCTGCACGACCTGCGCACCAGCGGAAAACACCACGCAAGGAATTGCCAAATACAACATCCCTGCAAGGCAACGCTTACTCAGGCGATTCATCTGTTGCTGGCTCCATTGACGTTATTGGTGGATGCGGGCACTGGTGCAGGCAACATGCTCGATGAATCGATGGCCGCTGGCGCGGCGGCATCAGCATTCGCTTCCAGCGTCCCCGGCACGGCAGCCGCCGTTGCCCGCGGCGCGTGGATTGCCGTTTCCGGCGCCGTTGTAATCTGTTGGAACTCCGTTTCGGCCGGCGGCGAAGCAGCGAAGTCGGTATCGACCCGATAGTTCGTCACCTGGAACCCCATTGGGTTCTCGATGCGGTCCTCTTCGTCCATCTTCAGGTTCGACTTGTACGTGAACTCGAGCGTCGCGATCTTGCTGTCCAGCGGGCTGGAGGCACCATTTGATTTTTCGTAAAGACTGCGCTGGAACCGGACCGTGGCGCCTTTCGGCGGAGACTTCGCCGAACCACCAATCAGCACGATGCTCAAGATCTTTACCCGGATGGCCTTGTTGGTGCCATAGACGTTGTAGGGACTGCTGAGGTTGTTGCGGCTGCGTAACGCCGTGTATCCCGCCGCCACATCCGGGGATGACATCGTGTAGACGGTCGTCCAGTCACGCTGGTTCATCATCCTGGAGTCATATGATTCCCGCGCCAGAACGAAGTGGGCAACATTACTGCGATTGAAGGCCTCGCTTGCGGTGATCTTGCGATCATCGAAGCTCTCGTCCAGACGTGCGATGGTGCTGGTTCCGGTGTAGGCATCCGCCATCACCATGAATGGAACCTTTTCCTTGAGCGGCAGCATGTAGAAATAGCCAGCGGCGAGGATCAGGGACATCAGGATCGCGCCGAATGCGACGAACCAGGCACGACGCTCGCTGCGCCGTGCGATATCGGCGATGGTGAGCTCGAAATTGACCGCCTTCGAGACTACGTTGTCGATGTTGGATGTTGCGTTCTTCGTGCCTGGCATCATGGGTATCCGTCTAAGCCACTGCGGCTGATGGTTGAATCCACCGGATCACGGACTCGCCTTTCCTTCGCCTCTTCCAGTGACCGGCTCCACGACTGCAGGGGCAGCGGGACGCACGACAATCTCGTTGTTGCTGGTCGTTATCGACACCTGCTGCGCGGCATAGAGCGCCGTCAACAGCGCCACTGCCTGCTGAAGGTCGTTGGTGTAGACCTGCGCGACCGGCGTATGCAGAGTGAAGTCGGACGGATGCTGGTACGACAAGGTCATCTTCGAATCCTTCGCCCAACGGGTCAACATGGTCTTGAGCGTCCTGTCCATCGGCGACGGATAGAACACGTACGACTGGTATAGGGGGATTTCCTGCGCCTGTTCCGAGTATCGATTGACGGGTTGCCAACGGCCCCTGATGTCCGGGGCCGGCGTCGTGGCGCAACCGCCCAGGGTAGTGACGAGCAGGATCGATCCCCAGGGAACAAGGCTGACTGAAGTTCTATGTTTCACGCTTCACCGGCGAATGGAATTGGGAATGGAGATGCCCGATTTCCTGGCGTTCTGAGCTGCATTTCGAAAGCAAACGCAGCGCGCAGGCGATCCCTCCGCGGATGAAACAGCACGCGGGACCATGGGATTACGGATGAATGAATACAGGGGGCTGGACTGGCTGGCGTGGCCGTGGCCGTGGCCGTGGCGGACTGTTCGCCATGTGCTTGCCAAAGGAGCCGATGGGTACCACGCAAGCCACAGCTTCCCTCTGGGCCGCCATCGGGCCTATCGGGGTCGATCCCGTTCGTACGACAAGACATCGTGCTCTGCCTCCCTGGCAAACCTGTGCTCCCTGGGGAGCGTTCCATTCCGTTGGACTGCAACCGTGCCACACATCCACGCTGGATGCGATGGCGAAACCAGAACTGTCATACAAGCTAGAAGGCAGTCCTGATCACGAAGTTATCTTGGGAAGGCCGGGATAGTCAAGCAATGGACAATAGGATGGATCTCGCGCCTTGCTGCGGCAGGTTTCCTTCCGGCCGGATCACGTAGTATCGTCCTCGCCATGCCAAGGAGGCCGCGCTAGTGAAGGAATACAGCCATCTCATTTTCTCCAAGGGCCGCTACCACGTGGTCGCCCTGGCGCCGGAAGAAGAATTCGACCCCGGCGAAATAACCGGTTATGCGGTATTGAACTCATCCGGAGCCACGCTCCGGCATGAACTGGCCTTGGATGATGCCAGGGCCTGGATGGAGAAGCTGGCCGGGGAAGAGGAGCTCAGGCAGACCGAGCCGCCCACGCGGGCCAAGCCGGCGCGGATCCGGCGATGAGCCTTTAAGGACTGCAGGAAGGCACAAGGAACAGGGAGGTTGTGGATGGACAAGGCCAAGAAGATTTTTGCGTTGGCCATGCTGCTGGTCGCGGTTGCGGCCGGGATCTATCTGTCGGGATACCTGGCGCTTCTTATCCTGAAGCTCGATACCGGGCTCCTGAAGTGGGATACGTATTTCGCCTATCTGAACGCACTGGATCTACCGCAGGTCAAGCCCTATGTCGGCAGAATAAAAGTAGCTGGATACTTGGGCTTCGGTGCTCCTTCGCTCGCTTATCTCGGCCTGCTTTTCCTGATGCTCAGGCCAGTGAAGAAGTCGATGCACGGCGATGCGCGCTTCGCCAATGCCAGCGACCTTGCGAAAAAGGGCATGTTCAAACGCACGCCCGACGGGATCATCGTGGGAAAATTCAATGGCGACCTGGTGCGCTTGGGCGGACAGCAATTTGTGATTCTCGCCGCACCCACGCGGTCGGGCAAGGGTGTCGGCATCGTCATCCCCAATCTCCTCGATTACCAGGAATCGATGGTGGTCCTGGACATAAAACAGGAGAATTTTTCTCTGACCAGCGGCTGGCGCGCGGCGCAGGGGCAGGAGGTCTATCTGTTCAATCCCTTCGCCGAGGACAGGCGTACGCACCGATGGAATCCGCTGACCTACGTTTCCCGGGATCCGGCGTTCAGGGTCTCGGATCTGATGAGCATCGCGGCCATGCTCTATCCCGACGGGGCGGACGACCAGAAGTTCTGGGTCAGCCAGGCACGCAATGCGTTCATGGCGTTCGCGTTGTACCTGTTCGAGAACTGGGAAGACGAGAAGGCCAGTGGATTTCCCGCCACGCCCGGTGCCCCGACCATCGGTGCAATCTATCGCCTGTCCTCCGGCGATGGCGCCGAACTGAAGGCCTACCTACAAAAACTGTCGCAACGCGGCTTCCTCAGCGGCAATGCAAGGACCGCATTCGCGGGGCTGCTGTCGCAAGCCGACGAAACCTTTTCGTCGATCATGGGTACGTTCAAGGAACCGCTCAACGCCTGGATCAACCCAGTCCTGGACGCAGCGACCAGCGGCGATGACTTCCTGTTGACAGACGTACGCAGAAAGAAGGTGACGATCTATGTCGGCATCCAGCCCAACAAGCTGGCGGAGAGCCGGTTGATAGTGAACCTGTTCTTCAGCCAGATCATCAACCTCAACACCAGGGAGTTGCCGCAAAGCAATCCGGAGTTGAAACACCAATGCCTGTTGCTGATGGACGAATTCACCGCCATCGGCAAAGTGGGAATCATTGCTTCGGCGGTCGCCTACATGGCCGGTTACAACCTGCGCCTGTTGCCCATCATCCAGAGCATGGCGCAACTGGACGCCACCTATGGCAAGGATGTCTCACGGACCATCATCACCAACCACGCGCTGCAGATCATCTATGCGCCGCGCGAGCAGCAAGACGCCAACGATTATTCGGACATGCTCGGTTATACCACGGTGCGCAAGGAGAACATCACCCGGGGGCGCGAATTCTCGCGTAGCGAATCCGAGGAGCGGCGCGCACTGATGCTGCCGCAGGAACTCAAGGCGATGGGCTTCGACAAAGAGATATTTCTGTACGAAGGCGTCGCCCACCCGGTGATGTGCGACAAGATCAAGTACTACCAGGACAAGTATTTCGCGTCGCGCTTGCTGCCCAAGGTCGAGGTGGAGAAGATCAGGATCTAGATTCACCTCAACGCAGGCGTGGAATCGTGATGTTGGGCACGCTCGATGTATCCTCGTCCGATGGGGAAGGCACGCGTTTCGTTGTCCGCATGCCTGCGAGCTGACGTTACCCAGTGCAGTTGGGCAGGCCGGGTTGATAAGTCAACCCGACCTGCGGCACCGCCATCCCTACATCGATGCCGCCGCGTTGGTAGCGTTGCGCGCACCCGCGTAATCGACCACCAAGCCGATCCTGCTGTTGTCGCGGCCACTCTCGCCGGTGGCGCCTGGCCGCACCTGGCGATTCTCGTCCTCGCCATAGCTGACGGCACGCACTTGGCCAGCGGGCAGACCGCCGCTGCTCACCAGGTAGTCACGAACCGTTTCCGCACGACGCTGCCCCAGGCGACGATTGAACGCGGCGGAGCCCGCTGGATCGGCGAATCCTTCCTCCGTGACCAAGGCGTCGGAATGGCTGCTGCGGATCACCATGGCGAAATCATCGAGCAGTGGCTTGTCCTCTTCGCTCAACGTAGCATCGCCGGTAGCGAAGTGCGCACCGGATTCGACATGCGTACGTCCCGCCAGTTGGGTCACCAGGGCATCGTGCTTCGGTGACAGAGCCTCGATCTGGCCTTGGAGGCGTTGATCGGTGGCACGAAGTTCGGCGATGGTGGTGTCGATCTCGGTGCGCTTGATGTAGTTGGAACAGCCGCTGAGGGCTACCGTCATCAATCCTGCGGCGACGAACAGGGTGCGGGACGTTGCGCTTGTCTTGGTCAATCTCCTGGGGCCCTTGCACGGCAGCGCGCATACGGGGGCCTGACTATCGGTCAGGAAAGCGCCGCAGCCGTGAATCTCCCGCAATCGCCCTCATGCATCGTGTAGGTCGCGTGAGAATTTCGTACACACGTATTTCACAAAAAGTAATAGGCGCATGCAAACCTATTCGCAAGCGTTTCGGCTACACACCCGCAGGAATAGGGTGCCGATCCACCGGCAGTGCTCAGGCGATCAGCTGCCCCTGGTGCCTGAGCCAAGCCTCCACTTGCGGCGCGGAAGGTCCCACCGCGTCGATGGCCTGGCGCAGCTGGTTCTCGGAAACGCCGAAACGGCGGGTCCAGTACTCCAGTTCCTGCCTGTGCTCTATCGAGACCAGGCCGGCTTCCGCCTGGGCAGGGTCCGCAAGGGAGAGCGTCATGGAGTTCGTCCGGTCGGTGTCTGGTCCACAGTATCCGCAGGTGAAAATAACGGCACTGTGAAAACAGCCGCATCCGGACCTGCTGGCGATTTTGCGTATGGAAAGCGACGCTGCTGGAAACGCTAGCGAAGGGTGAATGCAGACGAGACGGAAGTTGACGCGGATTGAACGGCGCTTGACTAGCCTGTATTTCCGCGACATCCGGCGATGGCCATGAAAGCGATCAGCGCTGCCTGTTTCGTTTGCCTGGGGATGCTTCTGGGCATCGTCATCTCGAGCATCTAGAAACTCGGGCATGGAACTCGGACACGCATGTGAGCCGAAGGGCGACGTGACATGCGAACCGGAAAACCTTCCGGGATCCCCCAGCCCGTTCCTGGGTATCAATGCATCAATCGATGCGATAAACGCGCGCCTTGGGCATGTCCTCGTCGACCTGCAGGAACCAGCGTCCGGCGATACCCGGCACGACCAAGATCTCCGGCGCCTGCATCGGCTTGCGCAGTTTCATGCTGCCCTTTAGCACCTTCCACTGCTGGCCGTTCTCCAGTTCGAACACGATGCCGGGTTCCCATCCGTCCACTGCGCCTTTCAGGCGGCTCTTTATCGGTTGGTCATCCAGGCCAATGTACGACTTGCGCGCCTGCCCGCCTTCGGCGCTAGGCGGATCGCCCTTCACGAGCTTCGCCGTCTCCTCACGCAGCAGGCTATTCAGCAGTTCAAGCTGCACGGGCGTGAGCGTGTCCAGGCCGGTGGCATGTCGTTGTTCCGCGGTCAGGCGCTGCTCGATATCGACGTAAGGCTGCCCCGCCCCCGCATTGAAAGAGGCGAACACCAGCGCGACGGCCAGTCCAAGGATCATTTTTCCGAACATGTCGCTACCCGCTCCGCGGCTGGAGGGCGAAGTATGTGTCCGTCTTGTGACGGATTCGTGTCCGCTCTCAACCCGCGGCCATTTCCACCAGCTTGGCGATCGTGTTCATGTTGCGGGCCGTGCCGGCCTTCGCCGCGGGAATCGTGAGTTTGGAATCAGCCATGCCCTCCCCGTAGTGCACATAGATCTCGCGCTTGCCGAGGGAAATCTCCTCGCCATTGCGATTCCTGGCAGTGTTGAGTGCGTCCGCGGAGGGGACGCCGTCCAGGAATATGGCGACGGTCCGGTTGGGGGCGGCCTCGGGAAATGGATTGGCCGCGAGCACCGCAGACATCTCCGCGGCGGTGCGCACCAGCACGCCCACCGGTTTGCCAGCGTATCGCGCCAGTGCGGTTTCCAGCGCCGCTTTCACCTGCCCCGCCGTGGATGCGCTGCGCAGCACGACGTTGCCACTGGCGATATAGGTACGCACCTCGACGAAGCCGGCGGCTTCGCACATCGCGCGCAGTTCGGCCATGGGCAACTTGCCGGTACCGCCGACGTTCACGGCGCGCAGCAGGACGATGTAGGTTTTCATGCGGTAATCCCCTGCGAGCGCTCAGTAGAAGTTGATGCCCGGCCTAAGCACGAATTGAAAGACCGATAGCAGGAGCAGTACCGCCACGAGTGGGTAGGCGATCGATCCGGCACCCGCACGGCCCTCGGCCTTGGCTCCACTGGTGCGCCAAGCACCGGCCTGTATCCACACCAGTCCGATCACGGTCACCACCACCGGCAGCACGATCACTTCAATGAGTTCGCGGGGCACGCGGAACGGGATGATCAACGCAATCGCAGCCAGCGCAGGCAGGGTTGCGAGCAGGAAGATGAAACGGGTCCGCGCCCGGGCGCTGGCGATGTCGGACGCGTTTTCGGCGAGACCGAGCAGGAGGGGCGTGAACAGGCGCGCGATCGGCGGGATTGTGGCAAGGGCGACCAGCGCCGCGATGCTCTTGGCGGTCGCGCCGAGGGTGAAGTAGTCCATCGCCCTGCCCACGTCGCTTCCCGGACTCAGTGCACCGATAACCACTTGCGGGAGCGCCATGAAGAATCCGCAATACGCCATCCATATCAGGAACAGACGGACGGCGGGCGAGCCGATCGAATCGCGTCGCAGCAATAGCGTGCAGACGACCGCGGTGAGCAAGGTCGCCAATGCGCCGGTGCCCTGGAACAGGTTCGCCAGCGGATGTTCGCCTTCCCAGCCGTGGTTGTTGTGGAACAAGGTTGGCTTCAGGCCGGGCGTAAAGGCCTTGGGCAGTACCAGGAACAGTTCCTGGATGAAGAAGGTCAGGTTGAAGGCGAGCGTGTACAGCAGCGCCGACATGATCGTCAGCTTCCAGTTCCATGGCCTACTGGGAGTGGCGCCCGAAGACGCATGCCGGGCGCGGAAGATGCCAGCCAGGCCGAGCAGCAAGGGCCCGACGATGAGAACCAGTACCGCTACCGCTGCAATCATGTTTACGTCGTCGTGGAATGTGCAGGAATGCGCATGTTGCCACGCGTCCGAGCCCGGCGGTCTCACAGGCGATATCGTTTCCGGCAAACTAGGTCCGGTCCGGTCATCGCATGCCAGTCGGATATGAAGATCACTCCTGCAAGGCCGGCCAGGAAGCCGACGTCCTCACGACTGCAACCGACAGGCGATCAAGCGCCAGAATCGCGGGTCGAAGAAGCCCTCGCCTGGCTCAGGCGCCATGCCACCCAAAGCACGCGCGACGGCATGGCCCGCTTCGGGCTTCCTTCCGACAACGCGCTGGGCGTGGCGATGGGCGATATCCAGGC
>JAKFDG010000139.1:0-2384 GCA_036677285.1 Pseudoxanthomonas sp. | reverse complement strand
CTGGTCGCTGATGTCCATCACGATCGCCGCGCCGGCGGCTTTGGCCCGTGCGTAGTGCGCGTCGGCATCGGCGACGATCACGCAGGGGCTCTGGGTTTCGCGCAAGCCGATTTCCTCCGGCTGCACTATCTGCTTGCCCCACTCGCTGGCGTTATCGGCGGAGCCGAGCATGATCATGCCGCTGCCGAAGGTGAGTTGGGCATGGTGAACCGTGTTTCCGTCCGCATAGACCGCACGCTTTTCGAAACCGAAGGCCTCGCAAAGCCAGTCGATGGCGACGAGCGCATCGCGATAGCGCAGGCAGGGGATGATGGTGCTGGCGGTACCGTTGCTGATGGCAGGCGTCATGGTGATGCTCCGTGGGTTGGGATGCCCAGCTTCCTGCAGGACGATGTGGCGTGTCTTGTAGATTTAGGCAGGTCAATCCAGGGCGATGTGTCCGTTCCATGGGAGGCGGCGCCGGCTGAAGTCGGTAGGGGTCAAGCCGGAGAATTCCCTGAACTCGTGGGCCAGGTGGGCCTGGTCGTGATACCCGCAATCGGCGGCGATGCCGGCCCAGTCGGTGCGGTCGTGCGAGGCGCTGTCGGCGACCACGCGATGGAAGCGTTGCAGGCGCAGGTAGCGTTTGGGCGTGAGTCCGACCATCTGGCGGAAGCGCTCGGACAGCAATCGCGGCGACACGGCCAGTTCCTGCGCGCAGGCGCGGATCGCGGCGACGCGAGGATCCAGGCGCAGCGCGTTGACTGCGTACATGACTGCATTGTTGGAAGGTGGATCGTCGACCGTCCGTTTCAGCAGCCATCGCCGCAGGATATCCAGGCGTGCATGCGCACCGCCGGCCATCAGCAATTGCTCGCGCAGCTGTGCACTGCGGGTGCCGGGCAGATCCTCCAGGTTGGCGCTGCCATTGGCCAGCGTATCCATGCGCTCGCGGAAGAACAGTGCCGCGCCACCAGGCCGGAAGACGACACCCATCACTGCAATCTGCTCGTCGGTATCGATGATGTTGCTGGCGCTGCGCGGCCCATCCAGGGTCGTTGCCGTGTAGCGCTGGCAGCGATGCTGTTCGTCGTAGGTCCGGGTTTCATCCTCGGCCAGGTTGATGATGATGGCGGCGTTGGCGACCGGCAGGATGCGTTCCAGGCGGCGCGGTTGTGGCGGGCCCTGCCAGTCCCACAGCATCTGGACCAGAGGGTCTAGCGGAGCCTGTGGCAGCAGCGAATGGAATCCCATGGGTCTTTCCCCGGCTGGCTGAGGGGAGCATACCCGAGCCGGGCAGGGGCCGCGTTACCATCTTTGTCATTCACACCAGGATCCCGATATGAACTGGACCACCCCCGATCTTTGCGACAACTATCCCGAGGTCGCGGTCGCCGAGCCGATCTTCCGCGACTACGGGGGGCGTGCCGCTTTTTCAGGGCGCATCGTGACCATCGATTGCTTCGAGGACAACTCGCGGGTACGCGAACAGGTCGGCAGCGACGGACACGGCAAGGTGCTGGTGGTGCAGGGCGGCGGCTCGCTGCGGCGTTCGCTGCTGGGCGACATGCTGGCGGAGCTGGCCGTGCAGCATGGCTGGAGCGGACTGTTGATCAATGGCGGCGTGCGCGACGTGGAAGCGCTGGCGCGGTTGCCGCTGGGCGTGAAGGCCCTGGCCGCCACGCCGATGAAGACCGAGAAGCGCGGCCTGGGTGAAGTCGACGTGCCGGTCAGTTTCGCCGGCATCGCCTTCCACCCGGGCCACTGGCTGTACGCCGACGCCAATGGCGTGATCGTGGCAAACAAGGAATTGCTGTTGTAGGAGCGGCACTGCCCGCGATGCCTTCGGCATTTGATTTGTCCCCCAAGGGGACTTCCTTCGGGACGTAGGTCCGAGCAAGCTCGGACCTACAAAGACTACAACCGGGATGCTGGATCCCGCCTGCGCGGGGATGACGTCCCGGCAGAGGCGCGCTGAAGCGCGCGCCGGGACGTCACTTGATCGGTTCGTCCAGCATCAACTCGCGCGCGAAGCGCACCGGCGGCGCGCCGTAGGACAGCACCTGGTCGTGGTAGGCCTTGAGGTTGAACTTGTCGCCAAGCTTGGCTTCCATCGCCTTGCGCGTGTCGAAATGCTCCTGCGCGCCGACGAAGTACGTCGCCAGCTGGCCCGACGAGAGTTGCGCGCGCACCCACTTGCCTTCGGCCTCGCGTTCCTGCTGGAAGGTCTGCTTCACCATCAGGTCCATCGCCTGTTCCTTGGTCCAGTTCTCCACGTGCAGGCCCTGGTCGAGGATCGCGTTGGCCACCGCGCGCGCGTAGAACTTGAGCTGCATCAGGCGGAACAGCGGGTCGTTGTCCATGTAGCCGGCGTCGGCCATCATCCGCTCGGTGTAGACCGCCCA
>JAKFDG010000138.1:0-1593 GCA_036677285.1 Pseudoxanthomonas sp. | reverse complement strand
CGTGATGGACAAGCTCGACCTGGTGATGCTGATGTCGGTGAACCCGGGCTTCGGCGGCCAGAGCTTTATCGGATCGACGCTGCCCAAACTGCGCGAGGCGCGCCGGCGCATCGACGCCTACGTACGGGAGACTGGCCGCCGGATCCGGCTCGAGGTGGACGGTGGCGTCAAGCCCGACAACATCGCCGCCATTGCGGCAGCCGGGGCCGACACCTTCGTCGCCGGTTCGGCCGTGTTCGGAAGCCCGGACTGGGGCGTCACGATCGCCAAGTTGCGTGCGGCGGCAACTTCGGGTTCTGCTTGATCGTGCTACGGATCGCCGATCCGCCGCGGGTGGCGTTTTCTTCGGCCACAGATAGGGCCGACACTAGCAAATTTTTGCAGGAGAGCTGGCTCATCGAGTGTTGGTAGTGCGCAAGTGCAGCGTCGATACCGCCTTGGGCCGGCCACTCACCATGCCGAGAACCGATGCAACACTCTCATCACTTTCGACAAGTCTCATCTCGCTACTCACGAATGCACTGCCTATACAGAAGACGGCACATCGCGCAGCGCAACAACTGCTTTGCTCAAAGGAATGCCTTGCGTGCCACACATGGACGGAGTCGTTGTTCGAGCAGCGGTCGGGCTCGTAGCCGTCGTCCAGGCTTTGCAACTCGAGCTGGCGCCCGGCCACATCGCCGCGAGCGTTGATGCAGTCGAAATACAGCTGCGCACCGCACTTGAACTGCTCGCCGAACGCGCTGGCCTGGCCGGAGAGCGCAGCCGACTCGCCGAGCACGATAGGCCTGACTCGAGCGAATGTGGGGAGCGCCAACGTGGTGCTGACCGCACTGAGTTGCTTGATTACATCGCGACGGTTCATGGCTTATCGTCTGGTCGGTGCCGTGTCCACCGCCATACCGATTGCGGCGCGGTTCGCGACCATGCTGCAGGATTGTCATCCAGGCATCGTGCCCGTGGTGCGCTCAATGAGTTTGGGCGAGCTGGAAACGGGACTGGAAAGTCTCTGTCGCACGAATATGAGTACCGCAGCTCAGAAGGTGCGGACTCGGTGCGAGCGATCCCTCCGTGATCAACTGCGCGCCGTCGGTCTTGCGGGCTCGGTCGGTGGCGGAGGGGGACTCACGACCATCGGAAGCGCTCTGGACCCGATCGCCGTCTCATGCAATGTGCCGTCAGGTCCCTTCAATCGTCGCCTCTGTGCGCAATGCCACGGTGAACACCGCACCGCTCACGCCGTCGCTGCGATCGGCCGCCCGAATGTCGCCACCGTAACGCTCGACGATGGTGCGGCTGATCCACAGCCCGAGCCCGGTTCCATCCTTCTTGCGCGTGACAAAGGGCTTGAACAGTTCGGCCAGTAGCTCGGGGCCTAAGCCGGGTCCGGTATCGGAGATCTCGATTTCGACCATATCGTCGGCCACATCGCGGCTCGCCAATCGGAGGGTGCCACCATCGTGCATGGTATGGATGGCATTGACCAGCAGGTTCACCAGCACCTGCTGCAGCTCGCCAAGGTTGATCGCCGGTCGGCGCTTGGCGCGCAAGTCGCGCTCGATGTGAATGAGCATCTTGGCGGGCAGATGGCCG
>JAKFDG010000137.1:0-5667 GCA_036677285.1 Pseudoxanthomonas sp. | reverse complement strand
AGGCCGCCGCCGCGGTGAAGCGTCAGCTGCGTCGCAGCTCGCGCGACGTCACCAAGCGCCAGCGCCTTTACTGAGCCGCGTCGCTTCGCCAGAAGCCGGCACGCGCGAGCGTAGCCGGCTTTTCGCGTTTTTTGCGCCAAGTGTTTTAGCACCAGGAGAAACCACATGTCCCTGAAACAGCAGTTGGTCGAAGACATGAAGGCCGCCATGAAGGGCGGCGACAAGCACACCCTGGGCGTGGTCCGCCTGATCAATGCCGCGATCAAGCAGCGCGAGGTGGACGAGCGCATCGAGCTGGACGATGCCGCGGTGATCGCCGCGATGGAAAAGATGGTCAAGCAGCGCAAGGACTCGGTCAGCCAGTTCGAGGCCGCCGGCCGCGAGGACTTGGCCGCGATCGAGCGCGCCGAGATTGGGGTGATCGAGAAGTACCTGCCCGCCAAGCTGGGCGAGGCCGAGATCCTCGCCGCCATCGACGCCGCCATCAGCGAAACTGGCGCCACCGGCCCGGCCGACATGGGCAAAC
The DNA here is from genome assembly GCA_036677285.1 of Pseudoxanthomonas sp. Taxonomy (GTDB): domain Bacteria; phylum Pseudomonadota; class Gammaproteobacteria; order Xanthomonadales; family Xanthomonadaceae; genus Pseudoxanthomonas_A. The sequence goes on along the minus strand of JAKFDG010000137.1, from coordinate 5,141 downwards.
TGATGGGCGTGCTGAAGCCAAAACTCGCCGGACAGGCCGACATGGGCCTGGTATCGGCGCTGGTGAAGAAGAAGTTCGCCAGCTGAGCGAGGCCAGGTCGTGAACACTGCCTCGATCCCGGTCGTCCGCCTGCGGCCTGCCGTGCGCGAAGACGTCGCACAGATCCTGTGCTTCGTCCGCGAACTGGCCGAATACGAAAAGCTGGCGCATGAAGCGGTTGCCGGCGAAGCGACCCTCGCCACGCAACTCTTCGGCGAACGGCCGGCGGCCGAGGTCGTCATCGCCGAGGTCGACGGACAACCCGCCGGCTTCGCCCTGTTCTTCCACAACTTCTCCACCTTCCTCGGCCAGCGCGGCCTGTACCTGGAAGACCTGTTCGTGCGCCCGCAATTCCGCGGCCTGGGGCTGGGCAAACGCCTGATGGTCCACCTGGCGAAATTGGCGGTCGAGCGCGATTGCGGCCGCTTCGAGTGGTCCGTGCTGGACTGGAACGAACCGGCGATCCGCTTCTACCGCGGCCTGGGCGCGGTCGGCCTGGAGGAGTGGACCGTGCAACGCGTCACCGGCGCCGCGCTGCAGGCGCTGGCCACGGACGACGACACGGCCGCGGGCTGACGCGCAACGCATGGCATCCTAGGCCCATGGCCCGCATTCCCGACGCCTTCATCGATGATCTCCTGGCGCGCACCGACATCGTCGAGGTAGTCGGCACACGCGTGCCGTTGAAACGGCAGGGCAAGGAATACTCGGCGCGCTGCCCGTTCCACGACGAACGTTCGCCGTCGTTCACCGTGTCGCAGACCAAGCAGTTCTACCACTGCTTCGGCTGCGGCGCGCATGGCACCGCGATCTCGTTCCTGATGAACTACGACCGCCTGGAGTTCCTCGACGCGGTCGATGAGCTGGCCAAGCGCGTGGGCATGGAAGTGCCCAAGGAAACGCAGAAGCGCAACGAGACCGACGACGGCCGCGACATGTACGCGGCGCTGGACGCGGCCGCGAAATTCTTCCAGCGCCAGCTCGAAGGCAACGACAAGGCGAAGTCCTACCTCGACCAGCGCGGCGTCGACGAGAGCATTCGCACGCAGTTCTCCATCGGCTATGCGCCGGATGGATTCTCCGCGCTGAAGGATGCGCTGGGCACCGACGAACGCCGGATCAAACTGCTCGACAAGACAGGCATGCTGTCCAAGAGCGACAACGGCCGCGTCTACGACAAGTTCCGCGACCGGGTGATGTTCCCCATCCACGACCGCCGTGGCCGCGTGATCGCCTTCGGCGGGCGCGTGCTGCAGAAGGACGATGGTCCCAAGTACCTCAACTCGCCGGAGACCCCGCTGTTCCACAAGGGTCGCGAGCTTTATGGCTTGTGGCAGGTGCGCCAGGCCAACCAGAAGATCGAGCGGTTGATCGTGGTCGAGGGCTACATGGACGTGGTCTCGCTGTTCCAGTATGGCGTGACCCAGGCGGTCGCGACCTTGGGCACCGCGACCACGCCGGACCATGCCGAACTGCTGTTCCGCAATTCGCCGGACGTGTATTTCTGTTTCGACGGCGATGCCGCCGGCCAGCGTGCCGGCTGGCGTGCGCTGGAATCTGTGCTGCCGCGGATGAAGGATGGACGCCAGGCCTTCTTCCTGTTCCTGCCCGATGGCGAGGATCCGGACACGATCGTGCGCCAGGAAGGCGCGGCGGGTTTCGACGCGCGCCTGCGCCAGGCCACGCCGTTGTCGCAGTTCTTCTTCGACGAACTGGGCAAGGACGTGAACCTTTCGACGCTGGACGGCAAGGCGCGCCTGGCCGAACGGGCCAAGCCGCTGTTGGCGCAGATCCCGGACGGCGCGTTCGGCGACCTGATGCGGCAGCGCCTGGGCGAGATCACCGGCGTGGGCCTGATGCAGCAGAACGCCGCTCCGGCCAAACCCAGAATCACCGGCGGGCGCGCGCCCGCCAGCACCGGCAAGCCCAGCCTGGTGCGCAGCGCGATCGTGCGCCTGCTGCACCTGCCTGCGCTGGCGTTGACCCTGGAACCGCCCTATGGCTTTGCCGAATTGCGGCAGCCGGGCGTGGAGCTGCTGATCGAATTACTGGACATCGTGCATGGCCGGCCGGAGATCACCACCGGCGCGCTGCTCGAACACTTCGCCGAACGCGAGGAGCTGGGCGCGTTGCAGAAACTCGCGATGCAGGAAATCGCCGGCGAGGAATCCAGCTGGGGCCAGGAGCTGCACGGCGCCATCGAACAGCTGGAAGATCAAGCCATCCAGCAACGCATCGTCGAGCTGCAGGCGAAGATGTCCGCCGGCACGCTGGATGCCGCCGACAAGTACGAGCTGACGACGCTGTTGCAGGCGCACAAGCGGCGCGGCAAAAAGCCTGCCTGAGGCTTGCGGGCATCACGTGTGACTTCTGGCCCAGATCCCGCCTCCCGGCCCTGCGCTAAGCTCGAACGTTCATTGCCCTCGGGAGAGATCGACGATGCGCCGTTCCAGCCTAGCTTTCTGCACCACGCTCGTCCTCGCCTCTGCCCTGCCCGCATTCGCACAATCCGCTTCCGGAAAAAGTGAAGCCGTCCAGCGCGTGGAGCAAGGCAATCGGGTCAGCGAGAACGTGCCCGCGATCCCGGCCGAGCTGATCGAGCAACTCAACCGCTACCAGAACACCCGCGGCGCCGACGTCGCCGGCTGGACCCGGGAAGGCTGCCTGCTGATCAGCACGCGCTTCGCCGAAACCGCGCAGGCGCACCGCGTATGCCAGCCGCTGGGCATGCGCGAGCAGCTGACCTTCTACCCCGAACCCGTGTCCGGGCTCACGCCTGCGCCGCCCCACGCCTGGCGCGATGGCTTCGTCTTCGGCAAGGACAAGGGCGGCGACGAATTCTCGCAGCTGTACTGGTTCGATGCGCAGACGCGATCCACCACGCTGCTGACCGACGGCAAGCGTACCCAGAACGGGGGCACCGTGATCAGCCGCGACGGCGGATTGATGGCCTATACCAGCACCGCGCGCAACGGCACCGATCGCGACGTGTGGGTCCGCGACACGCGGACGGGCGCGGCGCGCGCGCTGGTGACGGCGGGCGGCAGCTGGAGCGCGACCGACTTCTCGCCCGACGGCAAGCGCCTGCTGGTGATCAAGTACGTCTCGGCGAACGAGGCCTACCCGGGCGCGGTCGATGTCGCCACCGGCAAACTGGAACTGTTCCCGGTCGATGGCGGCAAGGCCGCGTTCGGCGATTTCCAGTTCGCGCCCGACGGGCGCAGCGTGTACTTCGTCTCCGACGAGCCCGATGCCGGCAAGCCCAGCGAATTCCAAACCCTGCGTTTCCACGATCCCGACAGCGGCAAGCCGCCGCAAGCGCTGAGCGCGAAGATCCCGTGGGACGTTGACAGCTTGGCCATCGCCGACGATGGTAAGCACCTCGCCTACACCACCAACGAGGACGGCATCGGCAAGCTGCACGTGCTAGCCCTGCCCAGCCATCGCGAAGTGCGCTTGCCGGAATTGCCGATCGGCCTTATCGGCGGCTTCGATTTCTCGCCGGACGGCAAGCGCCTGGCGCTGACCCTCAACACCGCGACATCGCCCAGCGATGCCTATGTCATCGATCTGGCCGATGCGAAACTCACGCGCTGGACCCGTAGCGAAGTCGGCGGGCTGGATGCCGGCAAGTTCATCGCCCCGACCCTGGTGCGCTTCCCGACCTTCGATGAAGTCGACGGCGGCGTCTCCGGCAAGAGCCAGCGCACGATCCCCGCGTTCTACTACAAGCCCGCGAAGGCTTCGGCCGGCAGCAAGGTGCCGGTCATCATCAGCATCCATGGCGGCCCCGAAGCGCAGGCATTCCCGAGTTTCAACCCGACCAGCCAGTTCCTCGCCAACGAGCTCGGCGTCGCCGTGCTGGTGCCGAACGTGCGCGGCTCCTCCGGCTACGGCAAGAGCTACCTGCTGCTCGACAATGCGGAAAAGCGCGAGGACTCGGTCAAGGACATCGGTGCATTGCTGGACTGGATCGCACTGCAGCCCGAACTGGATGCCTCGCGCGTCGGGGTCAGCGGCGGCAGCTACGGCGGCTACATGGTGCTCGCGTCGATGATGCTGTATCCCGAACGCATCCGTGCCGGCGTGGACGTAGTCGGGATCTCGCATTTCGGCACCTTCCTCAACAACACCGAAAGCTATCGTCGCGACCTGCGCCGCGCCGAGTACGGCGACGAACGCGATCCGGCGATGAAGGCCGTGTTCGACCGCATCTCGCCACTCAATGGCGCCAAGCGGATCACCGCACCGCTGTTTGTCGCGCAAGGCCGCAACGATCCGCGCGTGCCCTACACCGAGGCCGAGCAGATCGTGAAGGCGGTCCGCGGCAACGGCCAGCCGGTGTGGTTCCTGATGTTCAGCGATGAAGGCCACGGCTTCCGCAAGAAAGCCAACAGCGATTACTTCGGCGCGGCATCGATCCGGTTCTGGCAGGAGCACCTGCTGGGCGAAGGGAAGTAGGAGCCTTGGCGACCGGGCGTCGAGGAACCTTTTCCTGATCGCCTCTTGACACTATTCCAAAATTCCGGAATAGTGGAATCATGGAAACCAGCAACGCCCTGGCGGCACTTACCGCCCTCAGTCATGAATCCCGGCTCGCGGCCTTCCGCCAGCTGGTCCAGGCCGGTCCCGACGGCCTGTCCGTCGGCGAATTGCGTGAACGCCTCGAGCTGCCACCGGCGACGCTCAGCGCGTACCTGAACACCCTGCGTGCCGCTGCGCTGGTCACCGACCAGCGCGAAGGCCGGGTGATCCGGGTCCGCGCGAATTACGCCCAGATGAACGCCCTGCTGGGCTACCTCACCGAGAACTGCTGCGCCGGGTCTGTCGACTGCGACCCGGTGTCCGCCTGCATGCCCTCCAAGACAGGAACCTGAAATGAAACGCTTCCACGTACATCTCAACGTCACCGACCTGGACGCCGGCGTCCGCTTCTATTCCGAGCTGTTCGCATCGGAGCCCAAGGTACTCAAGCCCGACTACGCCAAATGGATGCTGGAAGACCCACGGGTCAACTTCGCCATCTCCAATACCGGCCGCGCGCCCGGCGTCGACCATCTCGGCATCCAGGCCGAGACCGGCGACGAACTCGCCGAACTCGG
>JAKFDG010000136.1:0-8836 GCA_036677285.1 Pseudoxanthomonas sp. | reverse complement strand
CCCGGCGGAATGCCCGCCTCGCGCAGCGCCTCGGCGATGGCGTCGGCGCAGCGCGGCACGTTGCTGGCGTGCTTGAGCACGGCCACGTTGCCCGCCATCAGCGCGGGGGCGAGGAAGCGGAACACCTGCCAGATCGGGAAGTTCCACGGCATCACCGCCAGCACGCAGCCGATCGGCTCGAAGCGCACGTAGCTGCGCTCGGCTTCGGTGGCGATCGGCTGGTCCTTCAGGTAACCGGCGGCGTGCTCGGCGTAGTAGTCGCAGGCATCGGCGCACTTGTTCACTTCGGCCAGGGCTTCCTTGCGCAGCTTGCCCATCTCGGCGGTCATGATCTTCTGGATGTCGTTCGCGCGCCGGCGCAACTGCGCGCCGACCTTGCGCAGCAGCTCGCCGCGTTCTTCAAGCGGGCGCGAAGACCAGCCCGGGAACGCCGCCTGCGACGCCGCGAGGATGGACTCGATCGCCGCGGCGTCCATCAGTTCGAGGGTATATTCGACCTTGCCGGTGGCGGGGTTGATGGTTTCGACGGTCATGGCTGACTTCGCGGAGATTGCGATGGATGGATTCTGCCAGCCGGCAAGTTAGCGGGCCGTAGCGACCTCCCCCTTCGGAAAAGGGGGATTGAGGGGGATTTGCCTTTACTGTCGCTCGCAATAGCTTCAGCGAAGATCAAGAGCAAATCCCCCGAGCCCCCTTTTCCAAAGGGGGCAAAAGCACAGGCAAAGGCAACGCATCAGCCGTTGTCCTGCAACGCCAACTGCATGTCCCGCTGCCTGCGCTTTTCCTCGCGATGCATCAGCCACCAGCCGAGGAACGCGGCGGCCGACACCACCACGATCATGATCGTGGCCAGCGCGTTGACCTGCGGGTTGAGGCCGCGCCGTGCCGACGAGAAGATCACCATCGGCAAGGTCGTGGAATTGGGTCCCGAGACGAAACTGGCCACCACCACGTCGTCCAGCGACAGGGTGAAGGCCAGCAGCCATGCCGAGAGGATGGCCGGCGCGATGATCGGCAAGGTGATCAGGAAGAACACCTTCACCCGGTTCGCGCCCAGGTCCATGGCCGCCTCTTCCAGCGATTTGTCCAGCTCGGCCATGCGCGAGGAAAGCACCACGGTGACGAAGGCCAGGGTGAAGGTGACGTGCGCGATCCAGATCGACATCACCCCGCGCGGGGCCATGCCGATCACGCTGCCCAGCGACATGAACAGCATCAGGATCGACAGCCCCAGGATCACTTCCGGCATCACCAGCGGCGCAGTGATCAATGCGCCGAACAGGGTCTTGCCCGGGAACCGCCGCATCCGCGTCATCACCAGCGCCGCCAGCGTGCCCAGGACCACCGCGGCGGTGGCGGTGAAGAAGGCGATCTTGATGCTGATCCAGGCCGCGCCCAGCATCTGGTCGTTCTGCAGCAGCTTGCCGTACCACTTCAGGGAGAAGCCGGACCACACCGTCGCCAGCTTGTTCTCGTTGAACGAATAGAACATCAGCACCAGGATCGGCACGTACAGGAAACCGAAGCCCAACCCCAATACCAGCCAGGTCGGCCAGCGCTTGGCAAGGCTGCTCATGTCAGCCTCCCTTCGATCTCGCGCTGCTGGACGCGATTGAAGATCAGGATCGGGATCATCAGCAGCAACAACATCACGATCGCCACCGCCGACGCGGTCGGCCAGTCGCGGTTGTTGAAGAACTCGTTCCACAGCACCCGGCCGATCATCAGAGTGTCGGGGCCGCCTAGCAGTTCGGGGATCACGAACTCGCCGACCGCCGGGATCATCACCAGCATGCATCCGGCGATGATGCCGGCCTTTGACAGAGGCAAGGTGATCTTCAGGAACGCCTTCCACGGCTTCGCGCCCAGGTCGTAGGCGGCCTCGAGGAGGCGATGGTCGTGCTTGACCAGGTTGGTGTACAGCGGCAGCACCATGAACGGCAGGTAGCAGTAGACGATGCCGATGTACGCGGCGGTGGGCGTGTTGGAGATCTGCAACGGTTCGCTGATCAGGTGCAGCTTGAGCAGCACGTCGTTGAGCAGTCCATTGGGCTTGAGGATGCCGATCCAGGCATAGACCCGGATCAGGAACGAGGTCCACGAGGGCAGGATCACCAGCATCATCGCGATGTTGCGCGCCGACGGCGGCAGCCGGGCGATCACGTAGGCCATCGGATAACCGATCAGCAGGGTCAGCAGGGTCGAGATCGCGGCGATCTTGATCGAACTCAGGTAGGCCTGCACGTACTGCGAATCGGTGAACAGGCCGATGTAGTTGCTCAGGTTCAACTTCAGCGACAACGCGTTGTCCACGTACTCCATCACCGGGGTGTAGGGTGGCATTGCAATGGCGAGTTTCGAGAACGAGATCTTCAGCACGATCAGGAACGGGATCGCGAAGAACACGGCCAGCCACAGGTACGGGACCGAGATCACCGCCCAGCGCGGATGCGGCACCAACTTCTTCAGGAAGGCCGCGGCGTTCATGACGTCAGCACCACGCCTTCGTTGTCGCCCCACGACACCCAGACCTCGTCGCCCCAGGTCATCCCCTCGCTGGCCCAGCGCTGCTGGTTGGCGAAGTTGGCCATGAACTTGTAGCCGCTGGGCAGGCGCACGTGGAACACCGAGTGGCTGCCGAAATAGGCGATGTCCTCGATCTTTCCACGGGCCTTGTTGTAGCGCTGCTCGGGCTCTTCCTTGCTGATCTGGACCTTCTCCGGACGCACGCCGAACGACACTTCCTGGCCCTCGAAGCCGGAAATGCCGTGGCCCACGTAGATGGCGGTTTCCAGCGACGGCGAAGCGATGGTGACGTAATCAGGCATGTCCTCGTCGACCTTGCCCTGGAACATGTTGACCGAACCGATGAATTCGGCGGCGAAGCGGCTGGTCGGCGATTCGTAGATCTCGTCCGGGGTCCCGACCTGGCGGATGCGCCCCGAATCCATCAGCGCGATCCGCGTGGCCATGGTCATGGCCTCTTCCTGGTCGTGGGTGACCATCACGCAGGTGACGCCCGATTTCTCGATGATGTTGACCAGCTCCAGCTGCATCTGCGAACGCAGCTTCTTGTCCAGTGCGCCCATCGGCTCGTCGAGCAGCAACAGTTTCGGCCCCTTCGCCAGCGAACGCGCCAGGGCCACGCGCTGCTGCTGGCCACCCGACAGCTGATGCGGTTTGCGCTTGGCCAGCTTGCCCAGCTGCACCAGCACCAGCATCTCTTCCACGCGCCTGTTGATCGCCTCCTTGGCCATGCCGTCCTGCTTCAGGCCGAAGGCGATGTTCTGTTCCACGGTCATGTGCGGGAACAACGCATACGACTGGAACATCATGTTGATCGGACGCTCGTACGGCGGCAGGTCGTTCATGATCTGGCCATCGAGGTAGATCTTGCCGGAGGTGGGTTTCTCGAACCCGCCCAGGCAGCGCAGCAGGGTCGACTTGCCGCAACCCGAGCCGCCGAGCAGGGCGAAGATCTCCCCCTTTCGCACGCTCAGGTCGGTGTCCTCCACCGCGACGAAACCGTCGAATTCCTTGCGTACGTCGACGATGCGCAGGTAGTCCTCGCCGCCTTTCCCGTTCAACTGATCCATCGCCATGTGCGTCCCCGGTCTAGGCTGATGCCGTTAACGAAACGGGGCAGGCATTCCTGCCTGCCCCGTTCGCGTACTTACTTGCCGGTCTTCAGTTCCGTCCAGATCCGGGTGTAGAGCTTGTCCACCTCGGGCGGGATGATGGCGAAGGTGAAGAGTTTCGCGGCGACCTCCGGTGGCGGATAGATCGTCGGATCCTCGGTGATGCTCTTTTCCATCAGCGGCAACGACTTCGGGATGGCATTGGGATAGCTGATGAAGTTGGAGTTGTTGGCCATTACCTGCGGGTCCAGCAGGTAGTTGATGAACGCATACGCGCTATCCACGTTCTTGGCGTCCTTGGGGATCGACAGCATGTCGAACCATTGCGGCGCGCCTTCCTTCGGGATGTTGTAGGCGATATTGACCCCGTTCTCGGCCTCGGCCGCGCGGTCGCGGGCCTGGATGATGTCGCCCGACCAGCCGATCACCAGGCAGATGTCGCCGTTGGCCAGCGCGTCGATGTACTGCGAGGAATGGAAGTTGGTGATGTAGGGGCGGACGCTCTTCAGCAGCGCCGCGGCCTTGTTGATCACCGCCGGATCGGTGCTGTTGGGATCCTCGCCCAGGTAGTTGAGCGCGATCGGGATCAGCTCCGAAGGAGTGTCCAGCACGGTGATGCCGCAGTCCTTGAGCTTGGCTGCATTCTCCGGCTTGAACACGATGTCGAGGCTGTTGGTGAGGTCGGTGTTGCCGAACGCGGCCTTGACCTTGTCCACGTTGTAGCCGATGCCGGTGGTGCCCCACATGTACGGGATCGCGTACTGGTTGCCGGGGTCCTGCGACTCCAGCTTCTTCATTATCACCGGGTCGAGGTTGGCGTAATTGGGGATCTTGGACTTGTCCAGTGGCAGGAACACGCCGGCCTGGATCTGGCGGCCGAGGAAGTTCATGGTCGGCACCACCACGTCGTAGCCGCTGGAGCCGGCCAGCAACTTGGTTTCCAGCACTTCGTTGCTGTCGAACACGTCGTAGGTGACCTTGATGCCGGTCGCCTTCTCGAAGTTGGGGATGGTGTCCTCGGCGATGTAGTCGGACCAGTTGTAGACGTTGACATTCTTGCTCTCTCCGCCGCCGGCGGCAGCGGACTTTTCATCGCCCTTGCCGCCGCACGCAGCGAGCGTGCACGCGGCAATCATTGCACCCAGGATTCGCAGCTTCATCGCACTCTCCACATGGCCCGAAAGGGCATCGTTGTTGGCATTCGTGCCCCGCGTCGCCGCGGGACACCCCGTTGTTCCCCTTCCGACTACCTTTCCTTGCTAGTACATACCCTTGCTACGACATGCTCTTGCTACTGCATGCCCAGTTCCGCGGCGGTCTCGTCCAGCGCCTTCCACGTCTTGCCGAACAACTCGTCGATCTGGTCGCGATTGATGACCAACGGCGGCGACAGCAGCATCGCATCGTAGGTGGCGCGCAGGATGAGCCCGTTGGCCAGGGCCTTGTCGCGACACAGCGTCCCCACTTTACCGCGATCATCGAAGAATGCACGCCGGCCCTTGTCCGGCACCAGTTCCAGCGCGCCGACCATGCCGGCGATGCGGGCCTCGCCGACCAGGCGGTGTTCGCCGAGTTCGGCCCAGCGCTCCGCGAGATACGGCGCGGTGTCGGTCTTGCAGGTCTCCACGATGCGCTCGTCCTGCAGGATGCGGATGTTCTCCAGGGCCACCGCCGCGCACACGGGATGGCCGGAATAGGTGCAGCCGTGGGCCAGTTCGCCTCCCTGCTCCTTCAGCACGCCGGCGACGCGGTCGTTGAACATGGCCGCACCCAGCGGGATGTAGCCCGAAGTGATGCCCTTGGCGATGGTCATCACGTCCGGCTGGAAGCCGAAATACTGCGCACCGAACCATTCGCCGGTACGGCCGAAACCGCAGATCACCTCATCGGCGACCAGCAGCACGTCGTACTTGCGGCAGATGCGCTCGATCTCCGGCCAGTAGGTCGTCGGCGGGATGTACACGCCAATGGCGCCCATGATCGGTTCGCCGATGAAGGCGGCCACGCGCTCGGGACCGAGCTCCAGGATTTTCGCTTCCAGCCGCCGCGCCGCGACCAGGCCGTATTCGTCTTCCGCAAGATCGCCGCCATCGGCGAACCAGAACGGCGGATCGATATGGTGGATGTCGGGAATCGGCAGCCCGCCCTGCTTGTGCATGCCGGCCATGCCGCCGAGGCTGGCGCCGGCCATGGTGGTGCCGTGGTAACCGTTGTGGCGGCCGATGAAGATGTTCTTCTGCGGCTGGTCCTGCACCGCCCAGAAATGCCGCACCAGGCGCAGGATGGTGTCGTTGGCCTCGGAGCCGGAATTGGTGAAGAAGGCATGGTTGAGATCGCCCGGCGCCAGTTCAGCCAGCTTGGCTGACAGCTGGATGGTGGGTTCGGTGGTGCACTGGAAGAAGCTGTTGTAGTACGCCAGTTGCGTCATCTGCTTCGATGCGACTTCGCCCAGCTCCTTGCGGCCGTAACCGATATTGACGCACCACAGCCCGGCGAAGGCGTCGAGCAGCTTGTGGCCTTCCGCGTCCCACACATAGCAGCCTTCGCCGCGGGTCAGGATGCGGGTGCCCTTCTTCGCCAGCGCGGCATTGTCGTTGAACGGGTGCAGGTGGTGCGCGGCGTCGAGCTGTTGCAGGGTGCGGGTGTCGAGGTGGTCCATGAAATCTCCGGCAAGTTGTAGGAGCGCCCATGGGCGCGACCGTGGCAGTGGTGCTACGCGGAAAATTCCGTAGAGACGGAAAACTTCCGGTCGCGCCCATGGACGCTCCTACTGAAAATCAAACGTTCAACAACAAAAACTCCCGCTCCCACGAACTGATCACGCGGAAGAAGGTCTCGTACTCCTTGCGCTTGACCGAGATATAGGCGCGCACGAAGCGCGGTCCCATCAGCTCGTGCAGCGGCTTGCATGCCTCCAGCTCGTCCAGCGCCTCGCCCAGCGAGCGCGGCAGCTCGAAGCCGATGTCCTGTGCGCTGCTGGCCAGCGGCGCGGTGGGCTTGAGTTTTTCCTGCATGCCGAGCAGGCCGCAGGCCAGGGTCGCGGCCATCGCCAGGTAGGGATTGGCATCGGAGCCGGCGAAGCGGCTTTCCACGCGCATGTTCTCCGGCGTGTCCATCGGCACGCGCAGGCCGCAGGTACGGTTGTCGTAGCCCCATTGCACGTTGATCGGCGCCACCTGCCCCAGCGCCAGGCGCCGGTAGGAATTCACGTTCGGCGCGAAGAATGCCATCGCCATCGGCACGTACTTCTGCAACCCGCCCAGGTAATGCCCGAACACCGGGCTGAACTTGCGCTCGCCGCTGCCGGTGAACACGTTGTGGCCCTTCTTCGCGTCGAGCAGGCTCTGGTGGATGTGCATGGCGCTGCCCGGCTCGTTCTCCATCGGCTTGGCCAGGAAGGTGGCGTAGATGCCGTGGCGCATCGCCGCCTCGCGCATGGTGCGCTTGAACAGGAACACCTGGTCGGCGCGCGACAGCGGATCGGAGTGCAGGAAATTGACTTCCAGCTGGGCCGCGCCGGATTCGTGGATCAGTGTATCCACGTCCAGTTCCATCGCATCGCAGTAGTCGTACATCAGGTCGAGGATCGGATCGAACTCGTTGACCGCGTCGATCGAATAGGACTGGCGCGCGGTTTCCGGACGTCCGGAACGGCCGGCCGGCGGCAGCAGCGGGAAATCCGGATCAGTGTTCTTCTGCACCAGGAAGAATTCCAGCTCCGGCGCCACCACCGGGCGCAAACCCGCCTCCTCATACGCTTCGAGCACCCGCCGCAGCACGTTGCGCGGGGCCAGGTCGTGCGGCTTGCCGTCCTTGGTGTAGCAGTCGTGGATCACCTGCGCCGTGGGATCGGTGGCCCAGGGCACCATGCGCACCGTGTCCGGGTCCGGGCGCAGGAACATGTCCGAATCCGAAGGAGAAGTGAGTTCGTAATAGTCGTCCGGATAGTCGCCGGTCACGGTGGTGGCGAAGATGCCCTCCGGCAGGCGCGTGCCGTAGTCGTGCGAGAACTTGTCGGCGGGGATGATCTTGCCGCGGGCGATGCCGGTGATGTCGGGCACCAGGCATTCGACTTCGGTGATGCTGCGTTCCTTCAGCCAGCGCCGCAATGAGCTTTCGGGTTTCTCCGGGGCGGCCTTCTTGCGGGTCGGGCGTTGGCTCATGGCTTCACTTCAATGGTTGCGTTGTGCGGCGCGCGTGCGGCAGGCATCGCCGAAGGCCTTGAATATGCCGAGGTAGAAGGGATTTTCGGTGACGCGCCATTCCGGATGCCATTGGACGCCGAGGAGGAAGCCCGCGCTCTCGTGGCGGAAGGCTTCGATCAGTCCATCCGGCGCCACCGCCTCCACCTTCAGGCCCTTGCCGAGTCGCGCCACGCCTTGCCCATGCAGGGAGTTGACCCGCAGCGACGGCGTACCGGCGATGCCGGCGAGGAGGCCGCCCGGGTTGAAGGTGATCGCATGCGCCGGCGCGTATTGCTTGTCCAACGGGTCGTCGAGGTTCTCGCGGTGGTCCAGGTATCCGGGCTGATCTTGCACCTTCTGGTACAGGCTGCCGCCGAAGGCGACATTCACTTCCTGGAACCCGCGGCACACCGCCAGCACCGGCACCCCCATCTCAACCGCCAGCGGCACCAGCGCCAGATTGGTGGCATCGCGCGCCGGATCGTGGACGTTGCCTTCGTAACTGGATTCGTCGCTGTAATGGTGCGGCTCGATGTTGCTGACCGAACCGGTCAGCAGGATGCCGTCCATCTGTTGCAGCAGCTCGCGCAGCGGCAGGGCCGGTTGCAGCGTGGGCAGCAGCAGCGGCATCGCCCCTGCACCATCGACCACGGCACGCACATACTTCTCGCCCGCGGCGAAGAAGGGATGTGGACCGATTTGTTTACGGTCGGTGGGGAGGCCGACCAGCGGCAGGCTGGCCATCGGGGGAGGCTCGAAAAAGCTTGTCCGCAAGTTAACCCGCCTGTTTTATTTTTACAACACGGGCTTCCGGAATACCGTTTTTATCCCGTTATTGGTGCGCTGCGGCACCACTTTAGGTCATTTCAGGCTGGCGCCCGTTCGAATGCGTTGAGTATTCTTGACGGCAAGGGCGGTCTGCTAAGCTGCCGCGAACCGCCCGTGACGCCATCATGACCCGCCATCAAGACACCCCTGCTTCGGACGAATTCGCGCTTCCCGACGCCGACGCCG
>JAKFDG010000135.1:0-1853 GCA_036677285.1 Pseudoxanthomonas sp. | reverse complement strand
GACCATGACCTCGGCCTCGGCCAGCCAGCCACGCAAGCGGTCCAGGTCCGCAGGCTGACGGAAGTCGATGCGGCGGCTTTCCTTGCCGTGGTTGAGTGCATCGAACAAAGGCCCGAGCGGCCGGGTGGGATCGCCTTCCGGCGGTTCGACCTTGACGATCTCTGCACCTAGATCGGCCAGCATCCGCGTGCAGAAGGGGCCCGGCAGGTTGCGGGTGAGATCGATCACGCGCAGGCCGGCAAGCAATCCGCCCAGCGAGTTGCGAGCGCCGATCGCAGTGCTCACGCAGCGCCCTCGAAACGCCCGCCTTCGGCCGCCTGTCTGACCACGATCGCCGCGGGCGCGAAGCGGGCGCCATAGCGTTCGGCCAGCTCACGCGAACGCTCGACGAAGCGCGCCGCGCCCATGGCGTTGATGAACTGCAGCGCGCCGCCGTGGAAGGGCGCGAAGCCCCAGCCGAAGATCGAGCCGATGTTGCCGTCGGCCACCGAGCGCACCACGTTCTCCTCGAAGCAGCGCGCGGCCTCGTTGGCCTGCGCGAACATCAGGCGATCGATCAGTTCCTGCTGCGACGGCTGCACGGCCGCGGTCGGATAGAGCGTGGTCAGTTCCGGCCACAACGCCTTGTCCCGGCCGTCGTAGTCGTACAGGCCCTTGCCGATTTTCTTGCCGGCGCGGCCATGGGTACCGCCCACCATGTGCAGCACCGCTTCACCCGGATGCGCGGGCGAGGACTTGCCCTCGGCGGCCAGATCCTTGCGGGTCTGTTCGCTGATGTGCAGCGACAGGCTCAGCGAGACCTCGTCCTGCAGCGCCAGCGGCGGCATCGGCATGCCGGCCTTGATGCCGGCCACCTCGATCGAACGCGGATGCACGCCTTCGCCGAGCATGGCCATGGCTTCCATCACGTAGGTGGCGAACACCCGCGAGGTGTAGAAGCCGCGGCTGTCGTTGACCACGATCGGGGTCTTGCCGATCTGCAGCACGTAGTCGAAACCGCGCGCCAGGGTCTCGTCCGAGGTCCGTGCGCCGACGATGATCTCGACCAGCGGCATCCTGTCCACCGGCGAGAAGAAATGCAGGCCGATGAAATTCGCCGGGCGCGCGCTGGCCCTGGCCAGGCCGGTGATCGGCAGGGTGGAAGTGTTGGAGGCGTACACGGCGTCGGCGGCGATCACCGCTTCGGCGTTCTGCGTGCACGCGGCCTTGATCTCGCGGTCCTCGAACACCGCCTCGACCACCAGGTCGCAGCCTTGCAGGTCTTCGTAGCGGGTGGTCGGCGTGATCCGCGCCAGCAGCGCGTCGCGCTTGTCGACCGTGCTCTTGCCGCGCGACACGGCCTCGTCGAGCAGGCCTTGTGAATACGCCTTGCCCCGCTCCGCGTTCTCGATCGTGGTGTCGAGCAACACCACCTCGATGCCGGCCTTGGCCGATACGTAGGCGATGCCCGCGCCCATCATGCCGGCGCCGAGGATGCCGACCTTCCTGACCTTGCCCGCGGGCACGCCGCCCGGACGCGACTGGCCCTTCTTGATCGAATTGAGCTGGTGCCAGAGCGTGCCGATCATGTTCTTCGATTCCTGCGAAACCGCGCAGGCGGCGAAGTAGCGCGACTCGACCTGCGAGGCGGCGTCGAAATCCAGCAGGCCGCCTTCGAACAGGCAGGACATGATGTGGGTGACCGCGGGGTAGTTGCCGTGCGCCTTGGTGTTGGCGATGGAAGGCGCGATCGCCAGCAGCTGGACCACGCCCGGATGCTTGCTGTCGCCGCCGGGGATGCGGAACCCCGGCTTGTCCCAGGGCTGCACCGGCCGCGGATTGGCCAGGCACCACGCGCGCGATTTGTGCAGCAG
>JAKFDG010000134.1:0-8842 GCA_036677285.1 Pseudoxanthomonas sp. | reverse complement strand
CGCAGGCCCTTGCCGTCGACGCCGACCACCGCGATTTGCGGCGGCACATAGGCGGAGGAGTGCCGTACCAGCAACTGCGCGCCGTCCGGCGACAGGCTGAAGTCCTCGACGCCCTGCAGTGTGGTGAGCGTGCGCACGTCGCTGCCATCGATCGCGACGCTGCACAGGTCGTAGTCGATCGGACGTTCGCGGTTGCACACGAAATAGAGGCTGCGGCCGTCGGCCGACACTTGCGGCTGCGAGGCTTCCCATTGGCCGGAGGTCAGGCGCCGCGCCTTGCCGCCTTCGCTGGCGTAGAGATGCGACCAGCCGGATTCCTCCGACAGGTACCACAGCGTGCGGCTATCCGACAGCCAGCCAAAATCGTTGAAGTTCCAGTTGATCCAGGCGGCGTCGGTCAGGCGGTGCCGCGACTGCAACTTGCCGCCGGCGAGATCCACGGTCGCGATCCAGCGGTCCTTGTTGTCGATCGCGCGCACCATCACCGCGACGTTGCGGCCATCGTCGCTCCAGCGCATCGCCGGCGCATCGCCGTTGTCGCCGCTGGTCGAGACCTGCACCTCGCGATTGCCCTTGAGCGGATCCTTGCCGGCGGCCTTGCGCAAGGCCGCGAGCGGATCGCTCTGGATGCCGGGCAGGGCGTCGAACTTCAGCTCGCGCGCACTGCCTGCGGACAAGTCCACCAACCACAGTGCCTGCGCCCGCGGCGCATTGCGGCCGACGCGGGTACGCGTTTCCTGGAATTCCTCGTAACCCGATTCGGTCACGTACTTGGGCATCTTGCCGGCCTGGCCAGCCTCGGCGCCCTTCTTCGTCGTCACCACCAGCAACCAGCGCGCATCCGGGGACAACGCGCTGTCCACGATCTCGACCTCGTCGCCCAGGTACACCGGCGCGGGCGCGCGGCTGGGATCGGCCTTGCGCCAGGTTTCGTTCTGCTTCTGCGCAGCCTCGCGCTGCGCCTTGTCGCGGGCCAGCGTTTCGATGGTGCGCAACTGCTGCTCACGCAGCGCATCGGCCTTGGGCTTGGCGTTGGGATCCTTTTCCGCCTTGACCAGTGCGGCCTGCATCACTCCGGCGCCCTGCGACCAGCGATACCACTGGTTGCCCACGCGCCAGGTCACGCTGCCATCGGTGGCGAACCGCGGTTGGGTCTCATCGTCGTTGCTGCGGGTCAGCTGGTTGAGGGCACCGCTGCGCAGGTCGCGCACGAACACGTCGCCATTGCGCACGAAGGCCATACGCCGGCGCTGCGCGTCCAAAGCAGGCCTGGATGCATCCAGCGCATTGCGTTCACCGTCGGCCACACGCTTGGCCGCGGCGCCGGTGGTGGACTGCTCGAAGGTATCGCGGATCGTGCTGCCATCGCGCTTGAGTTCGTATTGCACACGTTGTCCGTCCCATGCCCACCATGCCTTCTCCACTGGCGGTCCGATCCAGTCCGGGTCGGCCATCACCTGCTCGATGGTGAGCGGTCCTGCGTCCTGCGCCCAAGCGCTGATGGCGAACGACAGAGGGAGCGCAAGCAACAGGGCAGGCAGGCGGGGATGCATCGTGTCTCCGAGGAAATGCGCGAAACGGCAAGGTTACCAGCCTGAATACAGCACCCGGGACAGCCGGTGGTCATGTGCCGGGTTGAATATGGCGTCTTGACGGCATTGAAGTCGGTTTTCCGACACAATCCGCCAGCCCCGTCGCCGGGCAGCCAACCAGAGAGCGCAGCTTCAATGTCCGCAGTCGTCCAACCTTCCGCCGAATCGCCCCGCTTGCAGCCACTTGCCCAGGGTAGCGGCGAACGCACCATCGCCCTGGACGGACGCGACGCCATCGACCTGGACACTTTTTTCGCGCATGTGCGTGGTGTGGCCGGGTTGCTCCCCGACGGTCGCCATGCGGTCAATCTGTGCGAGGACCGCTATCGATTCCTGGTGACATTCTGCGCGGTCGCCTTGCGCGGCCAGGTGACCCTGCTGCCACCTTCGCGCGCGCCCGCCGTGGTGGATGACGTGCTGGCGCAGTACGCGGACAGCTACAGCCTGGGCGATGGCCTGCTGTCGCAGGTGCCGCCAGGCCATTGGCAGTTGCCGGACCTGTTGCCGGCGCTGGACGGCGAAGTGCCGACGATCGATGGCGAAGCGATCGTGGCGATCGGCTTCACCTCGGGCAGCACCGGCAGTCCCAAGCCGAATCCGAAGACCTGGGCCGCGTTCCGCGCCAGCGCAGGGCAAAACCTGGCTGCGTTGCGCAGCCTGTGGCAGGGCCATGCGATGCCGCACGTGGTGGCCACGGTGCCGCCGCAGCACATGTACGGCATGGAGCTGTCGGTATTGCTGCCCTTGCTCGGGCCGGCCGGCCTGCATGCGGGGCGGCCGTTCTTCCCGGAAGATGTGGCGCGGGCGCTGGGGCAATGCCCCGAACCGCGCCTGCTCGCCACCACGCCCGTGCACCTGCGCGCCCTGGTCGAATCGGGCGTGGAATTGCCGCCGCTGTGCGGCATCGTGTCGGCGACCGCGCCGCTGTCGCAGGAACTGGCGGCGACGGTGGAGGCTCGCTTCGGCTGCGAAGTGCGCGAGGTGTTCGGTTCCACCGAGACCTGCGTGATCGCACGCCGCCGCACCGCGCTGGAATCGGCGTGGACACCGCTGCCCGGGGTCAGCCTCCAGCCGCGGCCCGATGGCGCCGTGGTCCAGGCCGGACACTTGCCGGTGGCGGTGATCCTGGCCGACCTGGTCGAGCTGGAGCACGACGGCCGTTTCCACCTGCGCGGGCGCCAGGCCGACCTGCTGGAGATCGCCGGCAAGCGCGCTTCGCTCGGCGATCTGACCCTGCGCCTGCTCGCGATCCCCGGCGTGGTCGATGGAGTGATGCTGCAGCTCGACGCCGGCGAGGCCAGGGGTGTGTCCCGGGTGGCCGCGCTGGTGGTTGCCCCGACACTGGACGAAGCCTCGATATTGGCGGTGTTGCGCGAAAGCATCGATCCGGTGTTCCTGCCGCGTCCGCTCAAATTCGTGCAGGCGCTGCCGCGCGGCGAAACCGGAAAGTTGCCGCGAGCGGAGTTGTTGCGGCTGTTGTAGGGGCGGCTTCAGTCGCGACCGCAGTCCGGAACCTGCGGCTTTTTTCCTGCGCGCCACGGCTCCAGGTCGCGACTGAAGTCGCTCCTGCAAAACCCCGGGAGCTCAGCCGTGCACGCCGTCGATTTCCAGGCTCAGTTCGCGCCGGCAGATCGCCGCATGCAGCAGTACGCGTGGCACGCGGTCGCCGAAATGCCGGTCCAGCGCCGCGGCCACGATAGGCAGGTCGGCGCGGTCGCGCACATACACCTTCAACCGCGTGCCGGTCCCGAACTGCGCCGGCAGCGCAGGCGCGCACAGGCGCGCGGCACCGAGCAATGCATCGAAGTTGGCCAGGGTTTCTTCCATCTGCGCAAGCAACTCGCCTGCATGTCGCGAAGCGTGTCCGACCACGCTGGCGGTGCCCGACAGCAGCAGCGGCATGGTCCCGCCGGGCGGCGGCAGCATGGCGCGGGCGAAGCTCGGGGACTGTGGCCCATACTGGCGCGGATACCGGTAGGCGCTGACCTGGCGCGGGTTCTCCACCGGCGTGCCGGCCTCGCGCGCGGCCAGCCAGTAAACCTGGATGGTGCGCTCGTCGTCGCAACGGCCGATCGCGGTGGCGGCGGGCAGGCGCGAAGCGTCGAAATCGCCGAGGCCGCGCGCGCGGCCGACGCAGAACCGGCGATAGCGTTCCGCATCGCCGTCGCCCAGGGTGATGGCATCCAGGTAGTTCCAGGTACGCAGCAGCTGTGGGGTGGCGCTGCGGCGCACGAAAGCGATCAATTGCGCGTAGGCCAGTTCGGCGGCGGCCTCGATGCCGATCGCGCTTTCATCGACCTCGATCGCGCCGAACAGCAGCTGTCCGTCGGTGGCCCAGGCGATGTCGCCCTCGCGGCCGCGGGCGACCGGAGCGTTGGCGCGCCAGACCTCGAACGGGGAAGCGCCATACGGTTGCAGCGGCACGCGCAGGTAGCGCGGATCATCGCTGTGCGGCGCGTCGCCGCCGAACCCCAATACGGCCAGCACGTCGTCGCCGGCCAGCAAAACGTCCGGCGAGTCGGCCACGACGTAGTCCACTTCCAATCGCGCATGCAACGCGACGCAAGGCATCGAAGCCAGCGGCCGGCTCATGGATTGCCTTCCTGCAGGGTGTCGCCGCCGAACTTCTCGCCGACCTGGCGTCGTCGCCGCCACCAGCCCATGAACGCGCGCGGTGCCAGCTGCAACGCATTGAGCGCGTAGATCAGGCGGAACAGGCGCAGGCGGCGCAGCACCGGCCGATTATCGAACACGTCGCCGGCGAGCATCGAGATCACCGCCTGCTCGATCTGGAAATCGTTGCGCGGCTTGGCGAACAGGCGCTGCATCACCGGCGTGGTGAAGCGGTAGATGAACCACGAGAAATGCCTGAGACCGCGCTTCAGGCGTTTTTCCATTGCCCGTTGCAGCCGCTGTTCGCTGGCCGGATCGCGCAAGCTGCCGTCGACCACTTCCGCCGCATGCTCGGCGCTGTTCATGCCCAGGTAGACGCCGGAAGAGAACACCGGGTCGATGAACGCGTAGGCATCGCCGACCATCAGCCAGCCGGGCCCGGTCATCCGCGCGCAGGTGTAGGAATAGTTGCCGGTCACATGCACCGGCGCCACGCGCTCGGCCTGCTGCATGCGCGTCCACACCGAGGGCGTGGACTGCAGGGTGTGCATCAGGAATGTTTCATTGGAGCGCGATTCGTTGTTGCCCTGGCGCTGCTTCAGGTATTCGGGGAAGCACACCGCGCCCACGCTCATCACGTCGTCGCGCAAGGGGATCAGCCACATCCAGCCGTGCGGGAAACGCTCGACAGTGATGTTGCCCGCATCCGGCCCCTCGCGGCGGCCGACGCCGCGGAAGTGGCTGAAGATCGCCGCCGACTGGTGCTGCGCGTTCTTCCGTTTCAATTTCAGCTTGCTGCCGATGAAGGTGTCGCGGCCACTGGCATCGACCAGGTAGCGCGGGGCGAACGCCAGCGCCTCGCCGTCGGCGCCACGCGCATGCACGGTGCGCGGGCGTCCTGCGCCATCGAAATCCACCTTCTCCACCGCCACCTGCATGCGCGCATCGACACCGTTGCCGAGGGCGTTGCGGAACAGCAGATGATCGAATTCCTCGCGCTTGACCTGGTAGGCGTAGGGGAATTTCGGATCGAGCGCGCGCTCGAACCTGAACACGTTGACGCTGTTGGCGTCGTCCTGCAGCGGGAAGTCGGCGCCCGGCTTGTGCACGCCGATCTGCTTCACCTGTTCCAGCACGCCCAGGCGCTCGAGGATGGGCAGGTTCATCGGCAACAGCGATTCGCCGATGTGGAAGCGCGGGTGCACGCCTTTTTCCAGCAACACCACCCGCCAGCCCTTGCGCGCCAGCAAGGTGGCGGCGGTGGTTCCCGCCGGCCCGCCGCCGATCACCAGTACATCGACCGCCACCGGCGATTCCGTGCGGGGCGATGCGTTCACGGGGTCGGCTTGGGTCATCCTGGCAACGTCGCGCGGGGCATTCGGGGCGCGCATGATAGCGCGGCCCCCGTGAGCGCCGGTTGCTAATGCGCCGCGGATGCCGGATCGTGTCGCCCCTGTCAGTCGTGGAAGCCATTGGATGTCAACGCAAACCGCCGCCGAACGCGAGCTCGCCGAATTGCTGGTCGAAAGCCTGAACCTGGAAGATGTGGAAGCAGGCGCGATCGATCCGGAGGCGCCGCTGTTCAACACCGGCCTGGGCCTGGATTCGATCGACGCACTGGAACTGGCCCTGGCCATCAGCAAGCGCTACGGCTTCCAGCTGCGCTCCGACAACGACGAGAACCGCCGCATCTTCGCCTCGCTGCGCGCATTGTCGGCGCATGTCGAATCCAACAAGAACGCCTGAGTCCGCGCCTGCCGGCCCGGCTGTGAGCGGGTCGCTGCTGATGGGTCTGCGGGTGTTGCTGGCGCTGGCCTACCCGTTGTTCTCGCACCTGGCCAGCCTGCGCAACGACGGCGGCTGGGCAGCTGTGGCGATGGCCGACATCGTGCTGCTGCTGCTGCTGGAGCCCTTGTTGAAACGGCGGGCGTGGGCCCTGTTCCTGGTGGGGCTGTGCCTGGCGGGGCTGTGGTGGGTTTCGCAATCGCGCTACGCATTGCTGCCGTTGCTGGCGCCGCCGGTGGTGTTCCTCGCGCTGGTCGGCTGGCTGTTCGGACGCACCCTGGTGCGTGGTCGGGTGCCCTTGATCACGCGCATCGTCGAAGGTCTCTACGCGCAAGCCGAGCTGCCGATGACGCCCGCCTTGTACCGCTATACGCGTCAGTTGACTGCCGCCTGGGCGTGGATGCTGAGCGTGTTGGCGGCGATCAACCTGCTGCTCGCGCTTTGGGCGGTGCCCGGTGGCGTGCTCGACCAGTTCGGCTACCGGCCGTTGGTCGCGGTGCCGTACGAGCAGTGGGCGCTGTTCGCCAACATCATCAACTACGGCATCGTCGGCGGGTTCTTCATGGGCGAGTACCTGTTGCGCAAGCGCCGCTTCCCGCATCGGCCGTACCGCAACCTGGCGCAGTTCGTGCAGCAGATGGCGCGGCTGGGACCGCGTTTCTGGAATGAACTGATGCGTTGAACGGGTCGCGCGGGCACGGAAACCCGGCTGTCCAGGCTCGTTCAGGTAGCGCTCCGGTATCCTAGACGGCAGGGGACACGGGAAAACAGCGGTATGCAGTTCATTATTCCAGAGGACCATCCGAGCCTGCCGGGGCATTTCCCGGGACGGCCGATAGTCCCGGGCGTGGTCCTGCTGGACCGGGTCATAGACGCCATCGAAACCAGCCACGGTGAGTTGTCGGCGCTGCGCATGCCCCGGGTCAAGTTCCTCAAGCCATTGCTGCCGGGCGAACTCGCCTCGGTGCAGTTGCAGGGCGAAGCACCGCGCTGGCGCTTTCAGGTGCTGCGGGGTGGCGAAACGCTGGTCAGCGGCGAGATCTCGTCCGGGTCGGCGGGAGCGCCATGAGCGCGAACTGGAAGCAACGTCCCGAAGGTGGGGGCCGCTTCGCGATCTGGCTGATCCGCAACGTCGCCCGCTATGGGGGCCGCAGCCTCGGCCGCGCCTGCCTGTATCCGATCACCCTGTACTTCCTGCTGGTGCGCGGCCCGGAGCGCCGCGCTTCGCGTGCCTACCTGTCACAGGTCCTCGGCCATCGCGCGGGTCTGTGGTCGGTGGCTCGGCATATCCACACTTTCGCCGCCACCATCCTGGACCGGATATTCCTGCTTGGCGGGCATGTCGCTGATTTCGAAGTGACCATCGGCGGCGTGCCCGAACTGCACGCCGTGCTGGACCGGCGCCAGGGGGTGTTGCTGTTCGGTTCGCACCTGGGCAGTTTCGAGGTGTTGCGCGTGCTGGCCCGGCAACGTCCCGACTACAAGATCCGGGTGGTGCTGGACAAGGCCCACAATCCCGTGCTGACGCAGATGCTGGATGCGCTGAATCCGGAGATCGCCGCCGGGGTCATCGATGCCGGCCAGGACGGTCCGTCGATCGCCATGGCGATCAAGCAGGCCACCGATGAAGGGGCCCTGGTGGCGTTGCTGGTGGATCGCGCACGCCCGGCCGAACCGGCGTTGAACGTGCCGTTCCTCGGCCGCGACGCGCCATTCCCGATCGCCCCCTGGCTGATCGCTTCTGCCCTGAAAGTGCCGGTGGTGCTGGCTTTCGGCCTGTATCGCGGGGGCAAGCGCTACGACCTGGTATTCGAGAATTTCAGCGACAGCATCGCCGTGCCGCGCCAGCAGCGCGCGCAGGCCGTGCTCTCGCTTATCCAGCGTTACGCCGCCAGGCTGGAGCATTACGCCCGTAGCGCACCGTACAACTGGTTCAACTTCTATGATTTCTGGGGTGGTGAAGATGAAGGCAACGAGCCGTCCGCAGCCGACAGGCCGCGCATCGTGGCGGTCGATCACGCCGATGCTGATGCTGCTATGCAGCGCCGCACTGCCCAGCGTCGCAGCGGTTGAAGCCACCGCCGCTCGCGTGGAAGCCGACTGGATCCTGCAGAAGCTGGCGCGGCCCGCGCCGATGCGCACCGCGTTCGTCGAACTGCGTGGCTCGCCGATGCTGAAGGCGCCGCTGCGGATCGAAGGCGAATACCAGCGTCCGTCCGACGACACCCTGGTGCGCGCAGTGCGCGTGCCTTACGCGGAAACCACCACGCTGCGCCAAGGCGAAGCCACCATCGTGCGCGCGGGCAAGACGCCGCGGAAATTTTCGCTCTCGCGCGTGCCGGAACTGGCCGGACTGCAGGCCAGCTTCGGCGCGTTGCTGTCGGGTGATGGCGCGATGCTCGAGAAGCATTACCGGCTCGCGCCGCAGGGCACGCGCCAGCAGTGGACGCTGGTGCTGACTCCCAAGGACGCGAAGCTGCAAGCCAGCGTGCGCGACATCACCCTGTATGGCCGCGGCGCGGAGCTGCGTTGCATCGAGACCCGTCCGGCCAAGGGCGACCTGCAGCGCACGCTGTTGGCTGGGGCCGCGCGCGAGGCCGCCGGCGCCACCACTTCCCAGGCGCTCGCGGCCTTGTGCCGCGCCGGTAGCCCGCCCTGATGCCGTCAACGCGGATGCTGTCCGCACGCAGCCGCATCGCGCTGGCGTTGCTGTGGCTGGCGTTGCTGGCGCTGGCGGGCTGGGCAATCGGCCAGCGGCTGCAGCTCAGCGGCGACTTGCGCAAGTTCATGCCCGCGGCGGAAACCCCGGCGCAGAAACTGCTCATCGATGAACTTGGAGAAGGTCCCGGTTC
>JAKFDG010000133.1:0-7838 GCA_036677285.1 Pseudoxanthomonas sp. | reverse complement strand
CCGGTCGCGCTGGACCTGGCCGCGCAGACGGTCAGCGTCAACGGCAGCAACATCGACCTGACCAGCTATGAGTACAAGGTACTCGAGTACCTGATGATGCATGCCGGCGAACTGGTCTCCAAGGCCGACCTGACCGAGCACATCTACCAGCAGGATTTCGACCGCGATTCCAACGTGCTGGAAGTCTTCATCGGACGCTTGCGCAAGAAGCTGGATCCGGATGGCGAACTCAAGCCGATCGAGACCGTGCGCGGCCGCGGCTACCGCTTCGCCATCCCGCGCAACCACGAGGGTTGATGCCACGCGTCGCGGACGCGGACAGGGCCTCCTCCGCCGGGCGTGAAGCGTTCGTCGGCTGGCGCCCGCGTTCCCTGCGCGCGCGGCAATTGCTGGCAGCCAGCCTCGGCCTCATCGCGTTCCTGGCGTTGGCTGGTTACGCCCTGGACCGTGCCTTCGTCAGCACCGCCGAGCAGAACCTGCGCCACCGCCTGAAGGGCTACGCCATGTCGTACGCCAACAAGGTGGAGTTCGCGCGCGATGGCAGCCTGATCCCGCCGGAGCTGCCGGTGGATCCGCGCTTCGCCCAGCCGGGCAGCGGGTTATACGCGGAAGTGGTGCTGCCCAGTGGTCATTGGGGTTCCGACTCCACGCTGGGTCCTGACCTGCCGAAGCCCGCCATGCTCAGTCCGTTGCAGGAAGCCTTCGACGGTCCGGTAGCGATGAAGCAGCTCAGCGGCGAGGACGGCATGGTCTACCGCTTCGGCCTGGGCACCATCTACGCCAACCGCGGGCCGGACGCGGAATTCCCGTATTCGATCTATATTTCCGAAGACTCGAAGGTACTGGCTTCCCAGCTGCGCACCTTCCGTGGCGCGCTGTGGGTCTACCTGGGTAGCGCCGGCCTGATCCTGCTGCTGTTGCAGATGCTGGTCCTGCGCTGGAGCCTGGGGCCGCTGCAACGCGTGATCAGCGAACTGACCCGGGTGCAACGAGGCCAGGCCAGCCGCATGAGCGAGCGCCATCCGCGCGAATTGGAACCGCTCACCGACAGCATCAATGCCTTCATCGAGAGCGAGCGCGAGAACCTGGACCGCCAGCGCAATACACTGGCCGACCTGGCGCACAGCCTGAAGACACCGCTGGCCGTGTTGCGCGCGCAACTGGATGAGGGCGTCCACGCCAACGGACTGCGCGAGGAACTCGATACGCAGTTGAAGCGCATGAACAACCTGGTCTCGTACCAGCTGGCGCGTGCGGCCTCCAGCGGCCATGCGCTGTTTGCCGCGCCGGTGGCGATCGAACCCAATGCCGAGGAAATCGTGCGCGGACTTGAAAAGGTCTATGCATTGAAGGGTGTGGTCTGCGAATTCGAGATCGACCCGGACGCCCGCTTCCACGGCGAACCAGGCGACCTGCAGGAACTGATGGGCAACTTGCTGGAGAACGCATTCAAGTGGGCGCGTTCACGCGTGCTGCTGACCGCGACTCCCACCAAGACCGTTGGCAATCGCCGTGCCGGTCTGTTGCTGGCCGTGGATGACGATGGTCCCGGCATCGCCGAGGAGGATATCGCCCGCGTACTGCAACGCGGCGTGCGCGGCGACGAGCGCGTGCAGGGCCATGGCATCGGCCTGGCGATCGTGCAGGACCTGATCCGCGGCTATCGCGGCGAACTGCACGTCAGGCGTTCGCAGGAACTGGGCGGCGCGCGCTTCGAAGTGATCCTGCCGCAGGGTTTGTAGGAGCGACCCTGCCGCGAGGCTTTGCAGAGCCAGGCTTGCTCGGCGCTGCAAAACCCCCGGAGCATCGTAGGCAGGGCCCGCTCCTACGGGAGTAACGGCGCGCCATAGAACCGTTGCAGATGCGCCGCAACCTGCGGCATCGCTTCCCGCAGCACCGCCGGTGCCGAGAAGTGGTACTCGCTGGCGACGGCGAAGAACTCCTCGGGCGACTCGGCCGCGTAGGCATCGATGGCGGACTCGCCACCGGCGTCCACCTGCTGGCAGAACGCATCGTAGCTGCGCTGGAAATCGGCGGCCCATTCGCGCTGCCAGCGGCGTGGCAACGGCGGGGTGCCGTCCATCGCCCCGTCGAGCGCATCCAGCTTGTGGGCCATTTCGTGGATCACCACACAGAAGCCGGCACCCGGATCATCGAGATCGGCCTGCACATCGGCCCAGGACAGGATCAGCGGGCCGGCGTCCCAGGATTCGCCGATCAATTCGTCCTCGTATTCATGCAGCACCCCTGCCGCATCGGCATGGCTGCGCTGCACGCGGAACGCATCCGGGTAGACCAGCAGCTGCGACCAGCCGCGCAGGCCGTGTACCCCGAACTTCAGCAGCGGCAGGCAGCACAATGCGGCCAGTTGCACGCGCTGGACCGTCTCCAGAGTCAAGTCGCCGAGCGGAGTGATGGTTTTCTCGTGCAGGAATCGCGCGGTCAGGGTCTGCAGGGTCGCATCGCGCCCCTCGTCCAGCGCCAGCAACCACGGCACCGACTGGCGGACTTCATGCCAGGTCGCCGCGTCGACAGCAGGGGGCGGGCGCCGTAGCCAGCCGAACACGGATCCGATCAGCGAAACATGCCCGGCAGGAAACTGTGCCACTTGGAACCACGGGTGCGCGGCAAGCCCTGGTCATCGCCACCACCGCCACCCGGAACCGACGCGGGTTTCGCATACTTGCTGCGCGCGGCACTGGCCTTGGGATGGACTGCGCCGGCCTGGACGGCCTGGTCGCGTGCGAGCGCTTCGGTTTCCTGGCAGGCGCCTGCGTTGGCAGCTGCATGGCGGCCGTTCTGGGCCATGGCCTGCGCGCTGGCACAGATCAATAACAGGGCAAGGCTGGTGCGCAGCATGGGGGACTCCTGTCAGGACGGTAACCGAAACCGGGCGAACTATAGCGCGGTTTCGGCGGGCCTGCCGCAAGCACGGGAGGGTCTGCTGTTGCATCGCAACAGGAGGCCGGGCCGGCATCATGCAGACTGATCGCGCATGCGCGCTACGACCGATGATTCCCTCACCGCCCCCACCTTGCGTCGCGCGCTGATCGCCGGTGCGCGCCGGGTCATCGCCGCGCGTGACGGTCTCAACCGGATCAACGTATTCCCGGTCGCCGACGGCGATACCGGCAGCAACCTGGCTTCCACCCTGGGCAGCGTGCTCAACGGCGCGCTCAGCCGGCGCAGCCGCCATGCCGGCGACTTGCTGGCGCAGGTCGGCAACGATGCCATCGACGGCGCCCGCGGCAATTCCGGTGCGATCCTCGCCCAGTTCCTGTATGGGCTGGCCGAACAGGTGAAGACGCTGCCGTCGCTGGATGCCAGGACGCTTGCCGTAGCGGTACGCAACGGCGCGGCGAGTGCGCGCCTGGCGCTTGCGCAGCCGTTGGAGGGCACCATCCTGAGCGTGATCGCCGCCTTTGCCGAGGAACTGGAAAACACGCCGGACGGGATCAAGCGCAATCCGCGCGAGGAATTCGCCCGTGCCCTGTTGCGCGCCCGCCGCGCGCTGAGGGAAACCCCGCTGCAACTCGCCGTACTGCAAAAAGCCGGCGTGGTCGATGCCGGGGCCCAAGGCTTCGTCGATCTGCTCGAGGGCATCGCCGAATTCGTGGAAGGCGGCCCGCGTGCGATCCGCATCCGCGGCGGCGCTCCCGCCGCCGCCAACGAAAGCGTCGAACTGCTCGCGGCCCACGAACACGACGTCGATCCGCATCGCAGATGGTGCAGTGAATGCCTGTTGCTCGGCGAAGCGCTGGATCGCGATCGACTGCGGCTGGCGCTGGAAGCCATCGGCGCCGACTCCATCGTCATCGCCGGTGGTGCGACCCGGCTGCGCGTGCACGCGCACGCGGACAGCCCGCAGGCGCTGTTCGATGCGTGCGCCGCGCAAGGCCAGGTGCAGGGCATGAAGGCTGACGACATGCTGCGCCAACAGCGCGCCGCCGCCTCGGGTCGGCGCGTGGCCATCGTCACCGACAGCGCCGCCGACCTGCCAGAGGCCATCGCCGAACACCATGCGATCGGCGTGGTCCCGGCGCGCGTGGATCTGGACGGTCGCGGCTACCTGGACAAGGTCGGCCTGTCCACGCGGGAGTTCTACCGGCGTATGGCGATCTCGCAACAGTTGCCGCGCACCAGCCAGCCGCCACCGGGCGATTTCGTGCGCGAATTCGAGCTGGCGCTCGCCCATCATCCGCAGGCGGTCTACGTGGGGTTGTCGCGTGCGGTGTCCGGCACCCTGCAATCCGGCGAACGCGCCGCCGCGCGCGACAGCAGTGGACGCGTGCAGGTGTTCGACACCGCCAACGCGGCCAGCGGCCAGGCCTTGCTGGTGTGGCGTGCGGCGGAAATGGCTGAAGCTGGTGCCGACGCATCCACCATCCTTGCTGAACTGGAACGACTGCGTCCGCTGACCCAGTTGTGGGCGATCACCCGCGACATCAGCCACGTCGTGCGCGGCGGACGCATCCCGCGCTGGGCCTCGCCGCTGGCCCGGCTGACCGCTCTGACGCCGATGGCGCGGATCCGCGAGGATGGCACCTTGGGCCTGGCCAGCGTGCTGTTCGCACGCAGGCGTGCGCCGGAAGTATTCGCCCGGCGCGTGGCCGGGAAGCTGGCCGCCGGCATGCGCTGGCGGGTGATCGTGGGCCATTGCGACGCACCGGCGGCAGGCGCGCGCCTGCACGCTGCGCTGCGCGCGCGCCTGGAGATCAGCGAATCCTTCCTCGTTGAAACTGGCGCGGCGGTGGGCTCCCACGCCGGCCCCGGCGCTCTGATCGTCGCGGTACAGCCCTCGCCCGGGCAATGAACCGGCGCGCATCTCGCGCATAATCGCGGGCATGCCCGCCCTCGCCATCTCTCTTGCGCTGATCGTCGTTGCTTACCTGCTGGGTTCGCTGTCGGGCAGCCTGTTGCTGGGCCGTTTCCGCGGCGTGGACATCCGCACCCAGGGCAGTGGCAATGCCGGCGGCACCAATGCCTTGCGCACGCAGGGCTGGAAATTCGCACTCGGCGTGGTGGTGATCGATATCGGCAAGGGCGTACTGGCGGCATGGTTGGCGTTGCGCTTCGCTCCGGTCGAAGGACTGCTCGCGCCGACGTCGCTGGCTTATGTCGCTGCGTTCGCGACAGCGCTGGGGCACGTGTGGCCGCTGTGGCACGGATTCCGTGGCGGCAAGGGCGTAGGCACCTTGCTCGGCGGATTGATCGTGCTGTGGCCGGCGTCGCTGCCATGGTTGCTGCTGGCATGGATCCTTGTGCTTGTCGGCACAGGCTATGTCGGTCTGGCCTCGGTGATCGCGGTCGCCTGCGCAGTGCCGCTGGCATTGTCGGGCGGTGCGGACGCGGTGCGCCTGTTGTTCGCCTGCGCGGCGGCGGCACTGGTGTTGTTCACCCATCGCGGCAACCTGCAGCGCCTGCGTGCGGGTTCCGAATCGCGTTTCGAACGCGCGCGCCTGTTTCGCCAACGTAATTGAATCGCATGGTCAGCGAACGCGAAGTGTTGCAGCGCCTCGCCGTCGGGCCCGTGTCCGGCGACGTGCTGGCACGCGAGGCCGGCCTGACCCGCGCGGCGATGTGGAAGCGCATCGAAGCGCTGCGCGATGCGGGCGTGGAAATCGACGCGCAAGCGGGTCGCGGCTATGCCTTGTGCCATCCGCTGGAATTACTGGAAGCCGATGCGATCCTGCAGGCCCTGCCCGCAGTCCTGCGCACGGATGTGGCTTCGCTCGACATCGCATGGTCGCTGGATTCGACCAACAGCGAACTGTTGCGTCGCGACACCCCCGCCCGCGGCGTGGCCGTGTTGCTGGCCGAACGCCAGAGCGGCGGGCGCGGCCGGCGTGGCAGGATCTGGGCTTCGCCGCTCGCCGCGCATCTGTATCTCTCCATCGCCCGGCAATTTTCCGGTGGTCTGGCGCGGCTCGGTGGCTTGAGCTTGGTCGCTGGGGTCGTTGTGGCGGAGGCCTTGCATGAAGCCGGGTACGCAGGCGTGCAATTGAAGTGGCCAAACGATCTCGTCGTGGAAGGTCGCAAGCTCGGCGGATTGCTGGTGGAAGGCGGCGGCGAACACGCTGGCCCGGTACGCGCGGTGATCGGACTGGGCGTCAACGTGCGCATGCCGGCCAGGACGGCGGATGCAATCGATCAGCCGTGGGTCGATCTGGCCGGGCTCGCCGATACGCCGCCCTCGCGCAACCAGATCGCCTCGCGGCTGTTGAGCCACCTGCTGCCTGCCCTGGATCAGTTCGATGCGGATGGGCTGGCGCCATTCCTCGCACGTTACGCACGGCTTGATGCGCTGGCGGGACGCGAGGTCGCGGTCCATGTTGGCGAAACCAAACATTTCGGCACCGCGACCGGCATTGCGGCCGATGGCGCCTTGCAGGTGCGCGTCGGCGGGGAAGAGCGCTCCTTCCATGCGGGCGAAGTCAGCGTGAGGCCACAATGAGCCGCTGGTTGTTCGATCTCGGGAACTCGCGCCTGAAATGCGCGCCGCTGCATGACGACGGCAGCGTCGGTGCGATCCAGGCGTTCGGACACGACGAAAACCGCTTCACCGACGCCCTGCTGGCCGCGCTGCCCGCGCAGGCCGGCTCGGCTTGCCTCGCCAGCGTGGCATCGCCGGCATTGACGGCCACAGTGGTGGGCGCCCTGACGTTGCGATTCCAGAACATCTCCCTCGCGCGCACCTGCCCGCGCTTGGCCGGAGTGCGCATCGCCTATGCCGAACCCGCGCGACTCGGCGTCGATCGCTTCCTGGCCTTGCTCGCCGCCCACGCCCGCGGGCCAGGCCCCTGGTTGATCGCCGGCGTCGGTACTGCGGTGACCGTCGACCTGCTGGATCGCGACGGCCAACATCGCGGCGGCCGCATCGCGCCTTCGCCACGGATCATGCGCGAGGCCTTGCATCGAGCGGCTGGCCACCTGCCGGCACAGGGCGGCTATTACCGGGAATTCGCGGCCGATACCGAGGACGCCCTGGCGTCGGGTTGCGAAGGCGCTGCATTGGGGCTGATCGAACGCAGCCTGCGTGAAGCCGCATGCGACCTGGGCGAAACGCCGGCGCTGTTGCTGCATGGCGGCGGTGCCGATGAATTGGCGATGCACCTGCCGCATGCGCTGCAATCACCTTCGCTGGTCCTGGAGGGACTCGCCCTGTGGGCGCGCCTCGGCGCGCCATGGGACCATGCGAGCTTATAGAATCCCCTCATGCTGATTCGCGCCCTGATCGTCCTGCTCATCGCCTTGAACCTGGGCGCCGCCGCGTGGTGGATCAGCCGTCCCGCGCCGCCGCCGCCGCCACTTCCCGCCATGCCGCAGGACGCGGCCCGCCTGCAATTGCTCAGCGAGGCCGCGTCCACGTCCGTCGCGCCGCCAGCGCCGTTGGTGACAACTCCGGTTGCGGCGCCGGCGGAACCCGCCGTCGCGGTCGTCGTTCCGTCGCCGCAATGTTTCAGCCTGGGTCCATTCGCCGATGCCGTTGCCGCCAACGCCGCCGCCACGCGGCTCGGCAAGCTGGCCACGCGCCCGCACCCGCGCGAGGTGCCGGGCAAGAATGCCAGCGGCTACAACGTCTACCTTCCGCCATCCGCCGATCGCGATGCTGCGCAGGCCGTCGCCCAGCGCATTGGCGCTGCCGGTTTCGACGATTACCTGGTCATCAACAGCGGCGAGCTGGCCAATGGCATCGCGCTGGGCCGTTACCGCAGCCGCGAAAGCGCCGAGCGCCGGCTGTCCTCGCTGCAGGCCGGCGGTTTCCCCGCGCAATTGCAGGCCATCGGCGATGAAGGCGCCGCGCAGTGGTGGCTGGACCTCGCCGCCGCCAACGGAAC
>JAKFDG010000132.1:0-1811 GCA_036677285.1 Pseudoxanthomonas sp. | reverse complement strand
CCGTGCTCGCCACCCAGACGGCTGCGAACGAACAGACTAGCCGCCGGGCTTCCGGAACCCAGCAGAACCGCGGCCTGCAAGGCCAGCGCGAGTCGCTCCACCAGCCATCGAGCACTTATCTCGTCGACCGCGCTCGACGAAAGGTCGGCGTGCAACTTCGCCGCATACGCATCGAACACCGCATCGCGACCACGGATCGTTTCCAGCTCCGCCATCAATGCGGCACCGGTTTCCGGCTCCCGCGACAACGCCCGCAGCACGTCCAGGCACTGGATGTTGCCGCTGCCTTCCCAGATGGAATTGAGCGGCGCCTGCCGGTACAGGCGCGGCAGGATCGATTCCTCCACGTAACCTGCACCACCCAGGCACTCCTGCGCCTCGTTGACGAAAGCCGGCGCGCGTTTGCAGATCCAGTACTTGCCGATGGCCGTGGCGATGCGGGCGAAGGCGCCCTCGCCCGCATCCTGAGGTGACGCCTCCACTGCACGCGCCACACGCATCGAAAAGGCCAGCGCCGCTTCGGACTCGATCGCCAGGTCGGCCAGCACGTTTCGCATCAGCGCGTGTTCCACCAGCGGCTTGCCGAAGGTGCTGCGATGGCGCGCATGGTGGATGGCCTGGGCCAGCGCCATGCGCATTTCGGCGGCGGAGCCGAGCATGCAATCCAGCCGGGTGAACATGACCATCTCGATGATGGTGGGCACGCCACGCCCTTCCTCGCCGATGCGCCGCGCCCACGCGCCGCAGAATTCGACTTCGCTGGAAGCATTCGACCAGTCGCCCAGCTTGTCCTTCAGCCGCATCAGGCGGAATGCGTTCTTGCTGCCATCGGGCAGGCGGCGTGGCAGCAGGAAGCAGCTCATCCCACCCGGTGCCTGCGCCAGCACCAGGAACGCATCGCACATCGGCGCGGAGAAGAACCACTTGTGTCCGACCAGCGAATACTCGCCTTCCGCCGGCAATGGCGTGGCAACGGTCGCGTTGCTGCGCACGTCGGAACCGCCCTGCTTCTCGGTCATGCCCATGCCAATCGTTACGCCGCGCTTTTTCGCGATCGGCACGTCGCGCAGGTCATAGTGCGGTGCGGCGGCTTTGGCCGCCCATTCGCGCAAGGCGGGTTCGCGCTGCAGCACCGGCACCGCGGCATGGGTCATGGTCAACGGGCAACTGGTGCCGGATTCGACCTGATGGTGCAGGTAGCTCAAGGCCGCGCGGGCCACGTGTCCGCCCGGTTGCGGATCATGCCAGGACAGCCCCGCGACACCATGTTCCTTCGCCGCCTGCATCAGGCGGTGGTAGGTGGGATGGAACTCCACCAGGTCGATGCGATTGCCGAAACGGTCGTGGGTCTTGAGCCGCGGCTTGTCGCGATTCGCATCGAAACCGATGCGGTACAACTCGTCGCCGGCGAGCTGCGCGTACTGCGACAGTTGTGGAACGAAAGCAGCCGCGCCTTCACGGGCAATGGCCTCGCGCAGGATCACGTCGTCCGTCCACAGGTCGCGCGGCTCGAATGGCGGTGGCTGGTTGTCGACGTTATGGGTTTCGAATGGCGGCAGATGGGTCACGACTTCACCTCAACCCCGATTCTAGCCCCCGGAGCGTTGCTCGCTCAGTGCGGCAATGAATTCCGGCTGCAGCGCCAGCTTGCCCAGCCATCCCTGCTGGGTACCGCTGAGTATCCGCAGCATGTGGCCGCGACCGCCCGGCAGCTTGCCCAGGGGCAGCATGCTGAAGTCGCGCAGCTTCGCCACCACGTCGCGATCGGACTGGAACAAGGGAGTCAGCCAGCGGCTCCAGAAGTGATAGAT
>JAKFDG010000131.1:0-2771 GCA_036677285.1 Pseudoxanthomonas sp. | reverse complement strand
GCCAACGGCTTCGCCCTGACCGAACGCACGGTGGACTACGGCGTGCGCCCGGAGGGCAGCCACTCCAAGCTCGACACGTATCGCGATGGCGTGCGCGTCCTCAAGACCATCCTGTTCCTGTTCAAGGACATGCGGCCCCTGCTGTTTTTCGGAACCCTGGCCGCGCTCAGCATCGTGGCTGGACTGGTCTTCGGCGCCTTCGTGGTGCATGAGTTCACCCAGACCGGCCTGGTGACCCATCCCTCGACCGCCGTGCTGGCGGTGGCCTTCACCCTGGTGGGGGTGGTTTCGATGGCGACGGGCTTGATCCTGGATACGGTCAACCGCAGGTCGAACGAAATCCTGCGGCTGATCACCGACCAGGTGCTGACCAGGGGCAACGCGGCGGAATGACGACCTCCCGCGAAAGCGGGCAAAGCTGCAGCGGTACCAGGCTGTCGGCGACGGGGAGGCACTCGCCACTGATCGAGAGTCCGTAAACCTCGTAACGGCCATGCGTGGCCGGAACTTCCCTGCTGGTCCGCAACAGGTACATCGGGCCCCCATGCTGGCGGATGCGGGCCTCGGCCTTCGCCTGCAGGCGCGTGCAACGCTCGGGATCCATGAAGTTGTTGTACACCGAGATGGCGGCCACCCGCGAGGGAAGGAAGGCGACGGCATGGCCCAGCGGTTCGTCTTCGGCCAGCACCACCAGGCTGTCGTGCGCCAGCGCGGGGAAACGCACGCTCACCATCGGCGAACTGAAAGGTTGTCGTCCCCACTTCGGTTGGTCGGTCACCGCGATGACCACAACCATGCAGACGACCAAGGCTGTCTTATGGAAGCGCCCGGGCACGCTGGCGGACAGCATGCCCACGAGCAGGACCGCCAGCACCAGGTCAAGCGCGTAGAGGTAGCGATAGATGCCGTACAGATAAACCCATATGCAGTAGCTGACCACGGCGAACACGACCGTCAGCCAGGGAGAGCTTGCGGTGCGGGACTGCGTGAGGGTTTCGCGTCGGGCTTTCAGCCACTGGAATATCCACGCGCCCATGGCGATCAGGCCCAGCAGCAATCTCGGATCGGCCAGTGAGGTTTCCGAGTACCGGCGGCCGCTCACCAGCAGATGGAACGGCACCATGAGTCTGTCGAACCAGCCGAGCGGCAGGAATCGTTCGTCCTTGTAGGGCAAGGACAAGGCATCCGGCGACTGGAACCACTGGTTGAAATAGGGGAACAGGGGGTTGCCGTGATCCAGCCACAACCGCCAGGCCCAGGGCCCCGCGGTGATCGACGCCGCCACGATGCCGCCCACCGCGAGGGCGAGCAGGCGCGCAGGCAGCGAACGGAGCGGCCCGGCGACCATGGCGGCGGCCGCGAAGCCGACGCAGTACATCGCCGCGGTCAGCTTGAGTCCGGCGGCGGCGCCGGCCAGCAAGCCGACCGGCAGCCAGGTGGCCCAGACGCCGCGCCGTCCCTGCGAATCCACTGCCCACCACAGCGCCGGCAACACGCCTGCGGCGACGAAGGCATCATTGAAGCTGGTGCCTGTGCCCGACAGGACCGCCGCGCCGGAAACGGCGACCAGGCCGGCTACCACGGTGCGCAAGGTGCTGCGTTGCGCAGGCCACAAGCCATCCATCAAGCGCAGCGCGAACAACAGCGCGATGAAGGCGGGCAGCGCCAGCCAGAGCGAAACCAGCCAGCCCGATGCTCCTGCGCGGACCAGCCAGGCCAGCGGAAAATCCAGGACGGGGTTATGCCAGGTCTGCAGTTGCGCGGCGGCGATGTCCTGGTCCAGCCGCCCGTCCATCAGCGCGATCGGAGTGTAGAGGTGGTAGTTGCGCAGATCCCAGTTGGCGTCCTGGCCCTGCATCAGCACGGCCAGCGTGACCAGGGCGAACGCGACGAAGGCCGGGACAAGCCAGGGGGCGGAACGCTGCGGCGTCATCGAGTCACCTTGGAACCGGAGCGGTAATTGCTAACATCGTCGGGTCTGCGCGATGCCGCGCCAATCGCATGGAAACACCAATGAGCGTACTACACGTCGTCATCCTCGCCGCCGGCGAAGGCAAGCGCATGCGTTCGGCAAGGCCCAAGGTGCTGCAGCCGATCGCGGGGCAGCCGATGCTGGCGCAGGTCATCGCCGCGGCGCGCGCGTTGCAGCCCGCCGGCATCCACGTGGTGCATGGCCATGGCGGCGAACAGGTGCAGGTGGCGTTCGCCGACCAGCCCGACCTGCACTGGGCCGAACAGGCGCAACAGCTCGGTACCGGCCATGCGGTGGAACAGGCGATGCCACAGGTGCCCGACGCGGCCACGGTGCTGGTGCTGTACGGCGACGTGCCGCTGATCCGCAGCGAAACCCTGCAGCGCCTGCTGCAGGCGCCGGGCCGGCTGGCGGTGCTGGTCGCCGAACTCGCCGATCCCACCGGCTACGGCCGCATCGTCCGCGACGCCGAAGGCCGCGTGGCCGCCATCGTCGAGCACAAGGACGCCGACGAGGAGCAGCGTCGCATCCGCGTGGTCAACACCGGCATCATCGCCGCCGAATCCACCGCGCTGAAGCAATGGCTGGCGCAACTGTCCAACGATAATGCCCAGGGCGAGTACTACCTGACCGACGTCTTCGCCGCGGCCGCGGCCGAATTCAGCGCCGCCGAGATCGTGTTGGTCGGCGATCCGATCGAGGCCGAAGGCGCCAACGATCCCTGGCAGCTGGCGCAACTCGAACGCGCGTTCCAGCAGCGCCAGGCGCGCGCTTTATGCGCGCAGGGCGCACGCCTGCT
>JAKFDG010000130.1:0-1804 GCA_036677285.1 Pseudoxanthomonas sp. | reverse complement strand
TTGCCGGTGACTTAGCCCCTCTCCCGTCGGGAGAGGGGTTGGGGTGAGGGTACGGTGAAGCGACATTGCTCAACAGCCGAGTGCTGAATGTAGAGCGCTGTTTGCCATCACTGCTCCGTCGCACCCTCATCCGGCGCTTCGCGCCACCTTCTCCCGGAGGGAGAAGGGATAGAAACCCCACTTCACACAGACTTCAAACTCGCCTCAAACCCCGCACACACAGCCGCTTCACGCTGTGCCCCGAATCCAACCCGGGGCATGGACCATGAAGTCTTTGAAGTTGTTGTTACGTTTCCTCACCGTCGGCGGCCTGGTGTTGCTGCTGCTGATCCCGCTGATGATGATCCGCGGCACCATCCAGGACCGCCAGCGCTACCGCGCCCAGGCCGTGGAGCGCGTTTCGCAAAGCATGGCCGGACCACAGCAGGTCGTGGGTCCGCTGCGCGTGGTGCCGTGGAAGGAAAACCGCCTGGTCACCGAGGCCGATGCCACCGGCAAACCGGTCCAGCGCCTGCAGCCCGTCGAGGGCTATCTGTTCCAGACACCGAAGACCTTGGATGTGGGTGGCGGCCTGGTTCCCGATACGCGTCGCATCGGCCTGTACAACGTCCGCACCTTCGAATGGAAGGCGCACCTGGAAGCCGGATTCGATCCGCTCGCGCTGACGGTGGTGCCCGGGCGCGAGTATGGCGAGCCTTACCTGGTGCTGGGTCTGGCCGACGTGCGCGGCCTGGTGGGGGCGCCGGACCTGAAGGTGGACAACCGGCCCTTGGCGCTGGAATCCGGAACCGGCGCGATGTCGGAACGATTGGGGGGCGTGCACGCCAAATTGCCACTACAGGCCGGTGCCGCACTGCCGGCCGGCCGCGTGGTCGCCAACTTCAGGCTGTCCGGCACGCAGTCGCTGGGGATCGCACCGGTCGCGGACAACAACAGGATCACGCTGGGTTCGAGCTGGCCGCATCCGTTGTTCGCCGGGCGCTTCCTGCCCAGCAAGCGCACGATCGGCGCCAGCGGCTTCAGCGCCGAGTGGGAGATCTCCGCCATGGCCAGCGCGGCGCAGTCGCAGCTGGAGAAAGGCGAGGGACTGCTGACCCGGGTCGGGCGCGCCAAGCACGCGAGTTACGACTCGGATGAGGATCTGGCGGCGGCCGGTATCGACAGCATCCAGGTGAGCCTCGTCGACCCGGTCGATATCTATACCCAGGCCGATCGCGCCAGCAAGTACGGCATCCTGTTCGTGATCCTGACCTTCGTCGGCTTCGGCCTGTTCGAACTGATCAAGCGCCTGCCGATCCATCCGTTGCAGTACCTGCTGGTCGGCCTGGCGTTGGCGATCTTCTTCCTGCTGCTGCTGAGCCTGTCCGAGCACATCGCTTTCTGGCAGTCGTACCTGATATCGGCTGCGGCATGCATCGGCCTGCAGTTCGTCTACCTGTCTGGTGTGTTGCGCAGCTGGGCACGGGCC
The DNA here is from genome assembly GCA_036677285.1 of Pseudoxanthomonas sp. Lineage (GTDB taxonomy): Bacteria > Pseudomonadota > Gammaproteobacteria > Xanthomonadales > Xanthomonadaceae > Pseudoxanthomonas_A. Next base: position 336 of record JAKFDG010000130.1, on the reverse strand, counting down.
GCTGGGTTCGCGGCGATGCTTACTGCGTTGTACGGCGTGCTCTACAACCTGTTGATCTCGGAAGACAACGCGCTGTTGATGGGGTCGCTGCTGCTGTTCGGCATCCTCGCCGCGATCATGTGGATCACGCGCAAGGTGGACTGGTACGAGCTTGGCTCCAGCCTGCGCTGAGGCCGCCGTGCTTGATGCCAACACCATTCACAAGCGCGCAAGCCGCGTACTGCCGGAGGTCCTCTCGACCTCCGGCGTATTGCTGGAGGACGAAAGCCCGCGCGGTCTCGCCGCCTTGCTTTTCCCCCTACGACGCAAGTCCAGGGGTGCGGTGGCGTTCCGTCT
>JAKFDG010000129.1:0-2694 GCA_036677285.1 Pseudoxanthomonas sp. | reverse complement strand
TCTTCAGCGCCGCATCGGCGCGCCTGCCATTGAGCTCGATGCCGGTCCGGCCGGCCCAGAGGTCGCTCAGGGTTTCGTTGTGGCCGCGGAATCCGGCGGGCGAATCGGGTCGCACCATCTGCCATCCCCACGCGCCGGCATTCAATTCGAAGTCGCGCGCGCTGCTCATGCTCAACGCATCGGTAGCTCCGATCAGGCTCGCGGGCTGCGTCCCCGAGACGCCCAACGCCGGCAGGATCGCGGCGGGCGTAGAGCCGGGCCGCGAATCCCAGGCGCGGGCCATCCAGCCGGTGTGTGCGCCGTATTTGCCCGGTGTGCCCAGGTCGATGTACAGCTGCGCATCGAAATGGCTGCGGGTGACCGTGGTGGCCATGCCGCAGGCATGCACGATGGCCAGCTTGCCGTCGTTCCACAGGTCGCGCAGCCCAGTCGCCGAAGGATGCAGGCCGAAGCCGGTGGCCGCGCCGCCAGCCAAGGTCAACGGCAGCGCACCATAGGCGCCGGTTGCGGCGATGGAAAGATCGGGGCGTGCCTGTTCGTAGAAGGTCCGGTCCGCGCCATCGATTGGCACCACCAGATTGAGCCCGTCCATGGCGCCGCGCAGGAACAGGTGCACGACCGTGTCGTGGCTGTTGGCGGCGGCGATCGCGTCGTCGGCGAACATCAGGGTGGAACCGGCGCCGCCGACCAGGGCGGCGCTGCAGCAGCCTTTCACGAATTCGCGGCGCGTGAGTCGGTAATCGATCATGTCGGCGTCCTCAGCGGCTCAGGAACTCGGGGGAGCACAGGATCAGCGAAACCATGCTGCGCAGCCGCTGGTGGTTGTAGTGCTTCTTCAGGTCGTTGGCCGACCAGGTGTCGGTATCTGCGATCACGTCGGTGGCCGCATTGCCGTTCTGGGCCATGAATTTCGTCAGTACCAGCTTGCGCGCCGCAGTTGGCTGGTAACCGAGCAGGCGCTGGCACCAGAACGTGACCAGGTTGTTGGCCGTCCACGAACCCACGCCGGCGCGCGTGGTGGCCAGGATCGGGCTCAGCGGGGCGGTGCCGTCGCTGGCCTCGGTCATCCAGTTGATCAGTTTCCAGGTCATCGCGTAGGAATTGGAGCCCGACCACGCCTGTGCCGTGTCGGGATAGCCATTGGGCGCAGGCCAGTTGTAGGGAGTGTGTCCGGTGTAGCCGACGCGCCACATGAATTCGTTGCTCTTCTCGTGGTCCGGACGCGGGGTCCAGTCCTGGCCGAGCACGCGCATTGCTGCAACCGTGGCTTCGAACGGGCGGCGGATCTTTTGTCCCCAGCTGTTGTACATGTCGTCCGAATTGAGGATATGGCGCAGGGTGATCTCGATCTGCTGCGGGTTCTGCCAATTGGCGCGGAAGATCGCCGCGGCGCTGTCGACCAGCGCCTGCTTTGGCGTGTCGGTGATGAAGCGACGGATCAGCTTCCTGCAGATGAATTTCGCCACGCGCGGATGGCTGGCGAGGCGGTCAAGCACGTCCCTGCCGTCCTTCAGCGCGGGCTGTTCCGGATAGACCATCCTGCCGAGCAGGAATTTCGGGCCCGCGTCGTGCCAGGACTGGCGGTAGACGAAGGTGCCGTCGTCCTCGGCAGGGAATTCCCAGTGGCCGTTTTTCGCCGACCAGCCGGTGAACGCGGCCGAGGTCTCGTACACGTCGATATCGGTGTAGCCGATCGGGTAGGCGGGGTCTTCCGGGCACGGCGGCACCTGGAACGGATCCATGAAGCCCAGGTAGTTTTCGGCGCCGAAGGTGTGCAGTTCCAGCAATTCGCGCGCGTAGTTCTCGTTCGGGCCCGAACGCGAGTTGTTGAGGTTGTCCAGGTAATAGAGCATCGAGGTGCTCTTGGCGACGGCTTCCAGCATGGTCCTGAAGTTGCCGAAGGCGTTGGCGCGGATCACGTCGCGGTCGTAGTGGACGAATACCGGGCCAACGCTGAAGTCGGTGCCCATCACGTTGAAATGCGCATGCCAGAAATTGACCAGCACTTCGCGCAGTTGGCGCTTGGAGTAGGCGGCACGGACGTAGGCGGCGCGTTGCACCTCGAACGCGGGACGCATCCGGATGCTGTGTTCCGGGTCGGCGTTGACGTGGTCGTTCCAGAGCTGGGTCAGGCTCTTTTCGAGCGTGGTGTACCCGGCATTGTCCAGGCGCGTGGTTACTGCGCTGTCGTCGATGGACGCCCAGTCGAGCTGCCAGTCCACGTAGTTGGCCCAGCGCTGCAGGTCGGTGCTGCCGAGGGCATTGAACTCGGCGATGGAAGCAGGGGTGGCGCCGTAGCTCAGGTTGTTGAGCAGACGCACCGCCAGCGATGGCTTGGCCAGGGTCAGCAGTCGGGGTGGAGCCGAGCCTGCTGTGGAGTGCGCACTTCCATCGTCGACGGACGCCATGGCGCGGGCCGTGACCGTCGCCTGGCCACGCATGCCGTAGAGCTGCGCATGGCGTTTGCGGATGGCAGCCAGCAAGGTGTTTGGCGATGCGCTCGTAAGTTCGGGCCCGGCCGCGACCTCGCGGAGGTTGCCGATGCGTTGGCGTGGATTCCGGCTACCGGCACGGACCCGGAAGATGCGGGACAAGCTGCGCGCCATGGGCGCTCTCCAAAATTTCCCCAGACCCGTCGCAGTATAGGGAAGCCCCGGATTGCGGCTGCGACGCAGCGCACAGCCCAAACATCAG
>JAKFDG010000128.1:0-3592 GCA_036677285.1 Pseudoxanthomonas sp. | reverse complement strand
CCCTACAAGGGCAAGGGCGTGAAGTACTCCGACGAAGTCATCATTCGCAAGGAAGCCAAGAAGGCTTAACGCCTATCCGCTTCCCAAGGATCAAGATCATGAGCATCAAGAACACCGCCCGCCTGCGTCGCGCCAAGAGCACCCGCGCCCACATCCGTGTCCTCGGCGTGCCGCGCCTGTCGGTGCTGCGCACCGGCCAGCACCTGTACGCGCAGCTGTTCACCGCCGATGGCGCCAAGGTCATCGCCGCGGCCAACACGCTGCAGGCCGACGTGAAGGAAGGCTTGAAGAGCGGCAAGAACAGCGAAGCCGCGGCCAAGGTCGGCAAGATCATCGCCGAGCGCGCCAAGGCCGCGGGCATCGAGAAGATCGCTTTCGATCGCTCGGGCTACCGCTACCACGGTCGCATCAAGGCCCTGGCCGATGCTGCCCGCGAAGGCGGCCTGCAGTTCTGATTGAAATGCGTGGGGTTCGTCCCCACGCTGTAACCCGCCGGTGGGGATTGCCACCGGACGCACCACGACTTCTGTTCGTGACTGCGGTCCACCGCAACACTTAACAACTATAAGCGGCTCAGCCGTAATCACTTACTTATCAAGGAATCTGGAAATGGCTGAAGAACGTGCGCCGCGGGGTCGTGATCGCGACCGCAACCGCGAAGAGAAAGTCGACGATGGCATGATCGAGAAGCTGGTCGCGGTCAACCGCGTCAGCAAGACGGTCAAGGGCGGTCGCCAGTTCACCTTTACCGCTTTGACGGTGGTGGGCGACGGCAACGGCAAGATCGGTTTCGGTTACGGCAAGGCGCGCGAAGTGCCGGTCGCGATCCAGAAGTCGATGGAATATGCGCGCAAGGGCATGCTCAACGTCGACCTGAACAACGGCACCTTGTGGCACCCGGTCAAGGCCGGCCATGGCGCGGCGCGTGTATACATGCAGCCAGCCTCCGAGGGTACCGGCGTGATCGCCGGCGGCGCCATGCGCGCCGTGCTGGAAGCGGTCGGGGTGAAGAACGTGCTGGCCAAGGCCGTCGGTTCGCGCAACCCGATCAACCTGGTGCGCGCCACGCTGAAGGGCCTGGGCGACATGCAGTCGCCGACCCGCATCGCGGCCAAGCGCGGCAAGAAGATCGAGGAGCTCAATTATGGCAAGTGAGTCCAACAAGACCGGTACGGTCAAGGTCCGCCTGGTGCGCGGCCTGCGTGGTTCCCAGGGCATCCACCGCTTGTCGGTGAAGGCACTGGGCCTGAACAAGCTCAACGATGTGCGTGAACTGAAGGACAGCCCGCAGGTCCGCGGCCTGATCAACAAAGTCCACTATCTCGTCCGCGTCGAGGAGTAATCGATATGCGTCTCAACACACTCAAGCCCGCTGAAGGCGCCCGTGAAGATCGCAAGCGCGTCGGCCGTGGCATCGGTTCCGGCCTGGGCAAGACCTGCGGCCGCGGCCATAAGGGCTCGTTCGCGCGTTCGGGCAAGGGCAAGATCAAGGCCAAGTTCGAAGGCGGCCAGATGCCCCTGATCAAGCGCCTCCCGAAGGTCGGTTTCCGCTCCAAGCTGAAGCTGGACTGCGCCGAAGTGCTGTCGTACCAGTTGGACAAGCTCGAAGCCGGTGAGATCGATTTCGCCGCGCTGCGCGCCGCCAAGCTGGTGCCGACCTCGGCCAAGCGCGCCAAGATCGTCAAGAAGGGCGACCTGACCAAGAAGTTCGTGCTGAAGGGCGTCACTGCCACGGCCGGTGCCAAGGCGGCTATCGAAGCCGCCGGCGGCAGCGTGCAGGAGTAATCGCAGAATGGCGCAAGGCAACGCGGGCGGCGTAGGCGGGTTGGGCAAGTTCACCGAACTGCGCCAGCGCCTGCTGTTCGTGGTCGGCGCGTTGATCGTCTATCGCATCGGCTGCTTCATCCCGGTGCCGGGCGTCAATCCCGATGCAATGCTGGCGATGATGCAGGCGCAGGGCGGCGGCATCGTGGACATGTTCAACATGTTCTCGGGCGGCGCCTTGCACCGTTTCAGCATCTTCGCGCTCAACGTGATGCCCTATATCTCGGCGTCGATCGTGTTCCAACTGGCCGTGCACATCTTTCCGTCGCTCAAGGCGATGCAGAAGGAAGGCGAATCCGGCCGCCGCAAGATCACCCAGTATTCGCGCATGGGCGCGGTGTTGCTGGCGGTGGTGCAGGGCGGCAGCATCGCAGTCGCGTTGCAGAACCAGGTCGCGCCGGGCGGCATGCCGGTCGTGTACGCCCCGGGCATGGGTTTCGTGCTGACCGCGGTGGTGGCGTTGACTGCGGGGACCATCTTCCTGATGTGGGTCGGCGAGCAGGTGACCGAGCGCGGCGTCGGCAACGGCGTATCGCTGATCATCTTCGCTGGCATCGTGGCGGGTTTGCCCTCCGCGGTGATCAGCACGGTGGAAGGCTTCCGCAACGGAACCATCAGCGCCATCGCCCTGATCCTCATCGCGCTGACCGTAGTGGGATTCACCTATTTCGTGGTGTTCGTGGAACGCGGGCAACGCCGGATCACGGTTAACTACGCACGCCGCCAGGGTGGCCGCAATGCGTACATGAACCAGACCTCGTTCCTGCCGCTGAAGCTGAACATGTCTGGCGTGATCCCGCCGATTTTCGCCTCCAGTATCCTGGCTTTCCCGGCCACTCTGGCCCTGTGGTCCGGCCAGTCGACCTCGACCATGTGGCTGCAACGCATCTCCCAGGCGCTGGCGCCGGGCGAGCCGCTGCACATGATCGTGATGGCTGCGCTGATCATCGGTTTCGCTTTCTTCTATACGGCGCTGGTGTTCAATTCACAGGAAACAGCGGACAACCTGAAGAAGTCGGGCGCGCTGATCCCGGGCATCCGTCCAGGCAAGGCCACCGCAGACTACGTGGATTCAGTGTTGACCCGGCTGACCGCCGTGGGCTCGCTGTATCTGGTCGCGGTCTGCCTGCTGCCGGAAATCATGCGTACCCAGCTGGGCACCTCGTTCTACTTCGGCGGCACATCGCTGCTGATCGTGGTCGTGGTGGTGATGGATTTCATCGCCCAGGTCCAGGCACACTTGATGTCGCACCAGTACGAAAGCCTGTTGAAGAAGGCGAATTTGAAAGGCGGCTCGCGCGGCGGTCTCGCCCGCGGCTGACACAACTTAGATGGGCGGCCTGCGCGGCGATCTCGCGCGCAGGTGAGAACCACCCAGTCCCTGCGCAAGAGTAGTGCGGGGCGGGGCGGGTCGAAGATGGCGAGAGCCGGGAATCGACTGGCACCAGGTGGGTTCCGGCGCCGGAGCATGGGCACACTCCCCATGCCGTGGCCCCTGCAAGTCTTTGGCTTGCAAGGGCTTCCCAGAAACCCGAGATCTTGTTAAAATTCGTAGTTCACTCCGCCGGCTTGCACTGGATCCTCACGGATTTGCCTGCAATCGGGCCATCAAACACAGTTGGAGAATCGCGTCATGGCGCGTATTGCAGGTGTCAACCTGCCTGCCCAGAAGCACGTCTGGGTCGGGTTGCAGAGCATTTACGGCATTGGCCGTACCCGGTCGAAGAAGGTCTGCGAAACCGCAGGCGTCACTTCCACCACCAAGATC
>JAKFDG010000127.1:0-4827 GCA_036677285.1 Pseudoxanthomonas sp. | reverse complement strand
TCGAGGTCATGCAGAAACTCGAGCGGGTGCGCCCGCAGACCATCGGCCAGGCCCAGCGCATCCCCGGCATGACCCCGGCGGCGATCTCCCTGCTGCTGGTGCACCTGACCCGTGCGCGACGCAGCAAGGTCGCTTGATCTTGTCGCCCTGACATGGGACATCCTGGGACGGAGATACATCCGATAGCGCCAGAGAAGAGACGGGCCGTGCTCGATGCTCTTGCTTGCATCGAATCCGAGCACGATGTGCGAATCGTGTTCGCATGTGAATCCGGCAGCCGTGGCTGGGGCTTCTCTTCGCCGGATAGCGATTACGACGCGCGTTTCATCTACATGCACCGGAAGTCGTGGTACCTGACGGTCAATGAGCGATGCGGACCTGGGCAAGCGCAGCGTGACGTAATCGAGCTTCCCATCGATGACGAGCTCGATGTAAGCGGATGGGATCTGCGCAAGGCACTGCGGTTATTGTCGAAATCGAATCCGACGCTTTCCGAGTGGCTGCGATCGCCGATCGTCTATCGGCAGGACGAGGCGATCGTTCCCGGCCTCAAGGCCTTGTCCGACGAGTTCTACTCGCCTATCGCGGCTTGGCACCATTACTTCAGCATGGCCAAGGGCAACTTTCGCGGCTATCTGAAGGGCGAGCGTGTTCGCACCAAGAAGTATCTTTACGTGTTGCGTCCAGTACTCGCGTGCCAGTGGATCGAGTGCGAAGTCGGTCCCCCACCGATGGCGTTCGAAATCCTGCTGGACACGCTGTTGCCCACCGGGGAGCTGCGATTGGCGATCGATGCATTGCTGGCGAAAAAAAGGGTCAGCGCGGAAATCGAAGATGGCCCACGTATCCCGGAAATCAGCGACTACCTTGAGGCGGAGATTGATCGGATGCAGCGCTCTCAGCCTAACTTACCTGTTGGAACTGGGAAAGCAGAGAGCCTGGACGTTTTTCTCCGCCAGGCCCTCGATTAACCTTCACTTGCCTCCTTAACCAGCACAAACGCCTGCCGGACTCGACTATCCTAGATTGATGCGCCTACTTCCTGTCCTTGCGATGTTGCTGTTGTCCGCCTGCAAACGAGATGCGGAGGTCGCGCCGGCGCCGGCCGCAGCTCCTGCCGCTGTCGTGTACACGACGACGGATTGGCAGCTGCCCGCCTCGGGCACCGCCGCGCAAGCCGACCTGATCGTCGCGCCGGACGGGCGCCTGGTCCTGTCCTGGATCGCGGCGCAAGGCAAAGACAGCCACTCGCTGCAGTTCGCCTCCTTCGACGGCGACAAGTGGACTGCGGCGCAGGAAATCGCGCGCGGTTCGGACTGGTTCGTCAACTGGGCCGATACGCCGCACATCGCCGCGACCGGGGACGGCGCGTTGTGGGCGCACTGGCTGCGCCAGAACGCGGACGCGGCTTATGCCTATGACGTGGTGCTGTCGCGTTCGGACGATGCTGGCAAGACTTGGTCGCAGCCGCTCGCAGTCAATGACGATGGCACCCAGACCGAACATGGCTTCGTCTCGCTGTGGCCACAATCGCGCGACACGGTCGGAATCGCCTGGCTCGACGGCCGCGACATGGCCGGCGAAGCACATGCCGGCCACGACGGGCACGGCGAAGGCGCGATGACCTTGCGAGCCGCGAGTCTCGACGCGGCATTGCGCAAGTCCGGAGAAACCAACCTCGACGTCCGCACCTGCGACTGCTGCCAGACCTCGGCGGCGCAGACCGGCCGCGGGCCGTTGCTGGTGTATCGCGATCGCGATACCGATGAAATACGCGATGTCGTCGCCACCCGCTTCGAGAGCGGCGCGTGGACACAGCCACGTAAGGTCCACGATGACAAGTGGAAGATGCCAGCGTGTCCGGTGAACGGCCCGGCATTGGCGGCGCGTGGCGAACACGCCTGGGCAGCGTGGTACACCGCCGCAAACGAAGTGCCGAAGATCCGCATCGCCTACTCCGCCGATGCCGGCGACAGCTTCGCTACGCCGGTCGAGGTGGACCAGGGTGAGGCCGTGCAAGGTCGCGTCGCGGTTGCTGTCGATGGCGAGTCGGTGTGGCTCAGCTGGCTGCGCGAGGATGGCGAAGGCCAGTCGGTATGGCTGGCGCGCTACGACGCCACTCTGTCGCGCGAACTCCAGCGCATCGAGATCGCCAGGCTGCAAGGTCGTGGTCGCGCCACCGGCTTCCCGCAGCTGGTCGCAAGCAAGGGCGAGGCTTATCTGGTGTGGACCGATGTGATGGACGGCAAGCCGTTGTTGCGCGGGGCGCGCATCAGCAACGATGCCGCGCGCTCATGACCCTGCCTGCGACACCTGCACCGGCAGGCCGATGAAATCACCGTAACGCCGCGCCGCCTTGTTCACCGCGGCCAGCTCTTTCTTCAGCAGCGGCCGGAACGGATGCAGTTCGATCGCCACCGCCTTCGGGTCCAGGCGGCGCTTCCACGTGCCGACGATGCGCCCGTCGATCACGATGCCGGGATTGAACAGCCCGTTGATGCCGATCACCTGGCGATTGAACTGCGCATCCACCGCGGCGCTGCGGTCCTTGTAGGCCACCAGGTATTCATCGAAGGCCGGCAGCAGGTGCAGGTCGCTGGCGTCATCGATGTTCACCGCATCGACGGCCTGCCAATGAACCTTGTCGACCAGGGTTTCAGGCTGCAGATCGGCTCCCGCCAGTTCGATTCCCCGCTGCGCGTCCTTGATCGTCAGCCCCGACCACCAGGCGAAGTCGTGCAGCGTGGCCGGGCCGTGGCTGCCGAAGTAACGGCGCGCCAGCTCGGCCAGGGATTCGTCGCGCGCCAACGTCCGGCTTGCGGGGATCCATTCGTCCAGCAGCACGAACGTCGGCTGCTTCTCCGCACGCGGACCCAGACACAGCAATCCTTCCTGGGCCAGGCGCCCGGTGATGTGTTGGCCACGCTGTTTCGCAGTGTCCACGCCCGCATCGTCGAGCGCGGCGTACAACGCACTGCGCGTCACTACCTTTCCGCCTTGCAGGATTTCCGTGACGATCTTCCTGCAGTGCGCCAGCGCGGCTTCATCCAACCCGAAGTCGCGTTGCAGTCGTGCCGCACTGCCGGCGATCACCCGCGGGGTCAGCAGCGTCGAGATCCAGCGTACATCCTCGGCGGCGACGAAGTGCAGGGTGCCGCGCATCGGCCAGGTGCGCACGATCCTGCGTTCGACGACCGCCTGCTCGACCACGGCGGCGGTCGCCTCGCGCATGCGCAGGCCGATCGCCCACAATGAGGCCAGGTAATCCTGCGCCTGCACTGCGCCGAGCCACGCCACCACTTCGGCTGCCGATTCGAACTTGCCGCTGGCGATGCGCTGCCGGTGCAACCGGCGCCGGGTGAGGAGGGAAGCGCTCATCCGCCGGCCGCCTATTTTTCCTTGCGCCAGTTGATCGAGCCCCGGGTTTCGATGCTCGAAGTCTCGAGCTCGGCATCGAAGCCCTTGCGCAGCAGGTATTTCAGCGTCACTACCGAACCGCTGCCGATCATCGATACGCCATAGCTGACGTAGAGCTTGGGCGACAGGTACTTGCCCACGCCGAACACCGAGCCGCCTAGGGTGCGTGATTCCAGCACGCCGGCATCGTCCAGTCCGATCTTCGCGCCCAACTGCGAGGCCAGCAGGCCGGCGCCGGCCGACAACGCGGAATTGGCGGCGTTGATCTGCTGGGTTTCGCGGCTGCTCGCGCTTCCCAGCGAACGTCCCAGCACCAGGTAGGCCAGTGCGTCGGATTCGGAGGTTTCCGGATTCGACCACACCCGCGCGCGCGGCGAACTGGCGCGTCCGGTGACATCGATGCCGGCGGTCACTCCGGCGCTGATCACTTCGCGTTCGGCGCGGATGTTGATGTCGGGATTGGACACGGCGTCATTGCTCCAGCTCAGCGCGCCACGGGTGATCTGCAACTTCTGCCCGTACGCGGTGTAGCGGCCGTCGACGTCCAGGCGCCCGGTCGCGGCCATTTCCCGGCCTGGCCGCGAGCGAACGTTGAGGGTTCCACCGAGGGAGCCGTCCAGGCCATAACCCTTCAGTTGCACGTCATCGCCCACGGCGATGGCCAGGTCCAGGTCCAGGCGCGAGCTGGGCGCGCGTTCCGGATCGGCCGGATCCAGCACCACCACGTCCTCGGACACGGACACGCCGGTGTCCAGCCTCTCCACGTCGATCCGCGCGGAAGGCACCGTGACCTTGCCGCTGACCTTGATCGTGTTCTCGGCGAACCCGACGGCGATGTCCGGCGACGCCACCGCGCGCAGGTCCTTGGTGTCGGACACCAGCACGTTGTCGCCGCGCACCTGCAGCGCTAGCGGAGTGGTGTCGTTGTTCCAGCCCAGCGTGCCGGAGACATTCAGCACGCCACCGGTGCTGGTGCCGCCGGTGGCGGAGGTGGTCTTCATGCTGGCCTGGATACGCGCACTGCCGTCCGCCAACGCCACCAGTTCGCCGCTGCCATCGGCCAAGGAAATGCCCAGGGCCGGCAGTTCGCCGGTGAACTGGCTCAGGCTGGCCTCGCCGCTGAGCGCGGGCTTGCCGCGGGTGCCGGCCAGGCCGATATGCCCGGCCAGCTGGCCGCGCGGACGCACCAGGTCGGGCGACAACAGCTCCATCCAGAACAGGCGCGAGTTGTGGAAATACAGGTCGCCCTTCAACGGTGCGTAATCGTCCCAGCCGGTGTTGAAGCGCGCATCGACGTAACCATCGCCCTTGAAGCCGGTACCGAGCCGGCCCTGGATGGTCTGCGGCGTCATCGTCACATCCAGGCTGAAGTTGTCGTAGCGCAACAGTTCGCGGCTGCCGCTGCCCAGC
>JAKFDG010000126.1:0-2002 GCA_036677285.1 Pseudoxanthomonas sp. | reverse complement strand
CCGATGATGGTGGACAGGCGCAACTGGTTGCCACCGGTGAAGAAAATCCCGCTGGCGTCCTCGATGCGGGCCAGGCGGTTGGGTTCATGGCAGTCGCGGCGGGTATCGAAATCCATCACGTCGACGCGGCCGGCGCCCAGGTCGGTGAAGATCCGCTCATAGCGCGGGCCGGTTTCAGCCAGCTGGCTGGCGGTGGGAACCACCACGATATTGGCACCCCGACCGCCACTGAGATCGAGGAAACGCTTGAGGATGCGGGGGTTGTCTTCCTTGTTCTCGGCGCCGCCGATGGGGACGATCCAACCTCTCTCGCCACCGTCGGCGACCTTACTGGGACACATGCAACAGAACTCCTGGCAACGGATGGGGCTATCGCGCAACGCCGCCGCGACGGGAGACGGACGGCGCCGATGCGCCGCGTGCGTTCCCGATTTCCCCCGATGAAGCCGCCCCCGATGCCGGGCAGCTGGTATCGCGGGCCGGCTTGGGGAAGGTAGCACGGGTGGGGCGGGACCGAGGCGGGGAGTGCGCGACCCACCAACTGGCAACGACCAACCGCTACAATTTCCCCATGGCCCCGTAGCTCAGCTGGATAGAGCGGTCCCCTCCTAAGGGACAGGTCGTGCGTTCGAATCGCGCCGGGGTCACCACTTTTCACCTGATGCGGGCCGGTTGCCGCACCGCAGCACTTGACACGCCCCCTCGGCATCATGTCCCCTAGGGCCATGCCTCCCGTCGCCGTCCTCGCACCGAATCGCCTCGTCCCAGCCCTCGCGCTGCGGCCCGGCACGGGCGTGGCCGGCCTCGGCCGCATTACCACCGCCACTACCGCGATTAGCGGGGTGCGGTGGATCGTGTTCGCGTAGTTTCGCAACCACGTCCCCGCACCCGGATCAGGATGCGGGGGAGCCCGGAACCTGATGCGCGCGGGGACCTCGACAACCGGGGTTCTTCGCTTTATGCCGCCTGCCGCAGACCAATCCAGTCCACTGCACACCGTCGTGCACAAGTTCGGCGGCACTTCGGTGGCCGACGCCGAACGTTACCGCCACGTCGCCCAATTGCTGCTGGCCCGCGAGGAGAGCGAGCAGGTCACCATCGTCTCGGCGATGAAGGGCGTGACCGATGCCCTGATCGAACTGGCTGAACAGGCCTCGCGAGGCCAGTCCACCGATGCCGCAGGCGGGTGGCGCGAGCGCTGGCACGAACTGCGCGCCAAGCATCGCGGCGCCGCGGTGGCCCTGCTCGGCGAGGCGTCCGGCGACACCATCGAATGGCTGGACCGGCAATTCGACCAGCTGGCCGAGATCCTGGCGGCGCTGGCGGTGATCGGCGAGTTGCCGCGCGAAGTGCTGGATCGGGTGCAGGGGCTGGGTGAAGTCTATTCGGCCCGCCTGCTCGGCGATCACCTGATGGCGCGTGGTGAATCCTGTGCCGTCCTCGATGCGCGTGAAGTGCTGGTCGTGGATCGCAGCGACCTGGGCGTGGACGTGGACTGGGAACAGAGCGGCCGGCGCCTGGCCGACTGGCGCGCATCGAACCCGCAGCACCGCGTCGTCGTCACCGGTTTCGTCGCGCGTGACCGTTCCGGCCGCATCACCACCCTGGGCCGCAACGGCAGCGATTACAGCGGCGCGATCTTCGCCGCCTTGTTCAACGCCGGCGAACTGCACATCTGGACCGATGTCGACGGTGTGCTTTCGGCCGACCCGCGCGTGGTCCCGGAAGCGGTGCAGCTCAGCGCGCTGAGCTACGACGAGGCCTGCGAACTCGCCTATTTCGGCGCCAAGGTGGTGCATCCGCAGACCATGGCGCCGGCGATCGAGCGCGGCCTGCCGATCATCATCCGCAACACCTTCCACCCCGAGCACCCGGGCACCCGCATCACCGCCGAACGCGATGTCGCGGGCCCGGTGAAAGGCTTGACGCTCAGCCCCGACCTGGCGGTGCTGAACCTGGAAGGCACCGGCCTGATCGGCGTGCCGGGCACGGCCGAGCGCGT
>JAKFDG010000125.1:0-8842 GCA_036677285.1 Pseudoxanthomonas sp. | reverse complement strand
TTCCGCGCCCAAGTGGCCAGCCATTCCTGCCCGCTCAATCGATCCGGTGTAGCACACGTTGGGGAATCGCCGCTTCTAAAACCCTCCTCGATAACCGCGATCCACACGTGCGCCATTTTCCAAATAGCTGCAGTCTCGGTGTCTCGGTAAAGTAGCTGGGCGTAATCCTTGCTGGGCTGTGGTGTCATCCGCCACCTGAAGCCTTCGGGCAATGTGTCTGGGGTCATCTGGCGATTCCTACTGCGCCCCTGTGGTTAACCCCTATCGCCAGTGTCGCCCCAATGCCGCGACGAGGCAGTGAACAAATCGTGTTGCGGATGTGAGGAAGCTGCACCCCGATAGCGGCGCGTAGGGTCAGACTTTTCCTACACCACACCGCGCCATTCCCTGATACCGCCCCCACGCCTTCCGGAGCAATCTACGCCTGCCCCGGGCAGCACGCCCGCGCACCGGCAACGGATGCCGCTCAACGCAGGGAAATCGGGCGCCGCCTTGAGCAAACGGTGAAGCTGGGCCGTGGGCGACCTTTCCATGGATGGGGATAGTGGCGTGATCGCATTCGGCATTCTCGGCCTCGGCCTGATCTTGGGCGCTATCTGGCATGAGATACAGGTATGGCGTGGGAAGCGGCCTCGCGAACGAGCGGAGGGTCGCCGATGACCGAGTCAGCAGTAGGTCCAAGGGGCTGCGCCGACTTGGCAGGCACCTCGTTGGACGATGCCGGCTTCTGGGGCGTTCTGGGCATATCTCCCGTGCAAAGCCAGACGATCCACCTCTGCCATTCGCTCCGGGGTGGTAGGGGATCCGTTCCTGCTTGCATATAGCCTCCTGAGTGAAACCTCTTTGGCCATGTGCAAAATGTCCTACTAACCCCGTGAAGCCTGTGTGCTTAACGAGCGGAGCTTTGTGGGAATTTTCTACGCGCCACCCTGGCGTCCGGATGTCGCCACCCTTGCCCCCCGGGAATCTACACATGCCCCGGCAGCACGCGAAGAAGTGCGATGAAACTTGCCTGAATGCTAGGTCAGGACTGGCGTAGGCACTTTCGTCGCCCCTTGAAAAATATGGGGCCGGACCTAACTGCGAAATCGAGGCGGCATATGGGCTGCCCTCACTTCGAAATGTGACGTCGCTGCTCGGGCACTACTCGGGGAGCAATGACACCCACGAGGAGCTGTCATGGATCGAGAAAACGAAGAGGTTATTTGCGACCTGCAAGCGCAAGTTTACGTTCTGCGCGTTGCGTTACGGGCTCTGGCGCAAGCTCACGGAGATTCCAGCGCACTACTGGCCAGTTGGCGTGAAGCTCTCGAAGTCGCTTCATTGGGCCCGGTAGTACCTGCATATGCACGCCGTAGCGAATATTTGGCGGAGCGGTGCCAAGCGTTCGCCGAGGATTGGACGGCGGAACTGGTCGAGTTGGCTTTGCCTGCGCGGCGCCGTTAATGTCAACCCTTATTAGAAAGTCTGCCTGCCTCATTTTCTGCCAACAAACAGCAGCCACCTATGGCTGTGTTGTGGTGCCGAAGGGGGAACTCAATCCTCCTCATGCCTCGGCTTGTATGCCTCCACCAGCTTCTGCTGCACCGGCGGCGGCACCGGCTCGTAATGACTGAAGTCCAGGCTGTAGCGGCCGCGTCCTGCAGTCACCGACTTCAACTCCGCCGCGTAGCCCTCCAGTTCCGATAACGGCACCTGCGCCTT
Source organism: Pseudoxanthomonas sp. (assembly GCA_036677285.1). Classification (GTDB taxonomy): domain Bacteria; phylum Pseudomonadota; class Gammaproteobacteria; order Xanthomonadales; family Xanthomonadaceae; genus Pseudoxanthomonas_A. The sequence goes on along the minus strand of JAKFDG010000125.1, from coordinate 7,138 downwards.
CACCACGATCTCGCCGCCGCGCACCGAATCCGTGCCCAGGATCCGCGCCCGCTTGCTCGCCAGACCACCGCTGATATCGCCCATGTGCTGCTCCGGCGCATTCACCTCCAGGTCCACGATCGGCTCCAGCACCTGCGGCTTCGCCTGATTGATCGCATCCAGGAACGCCTTCTTGCCCGCCGCCACGAACGCCACTTCCTTGCTGTCCACCGCATGGTGCTTGCCGTCGTACACGATGACGCGCACATCCTGGATCGGATAACCCGCGATCGCGCCGCCCTGCAACACCTGGCGCACCCCTTTCTCCACCGCCGGCAGGAACTGCCCCGGGATCGTCCCGCCCTTCACCGCATCCACGAACTCGAACCCCGTTCCGCGCGGCAACGGCTCGATGCGCAGGAACACCTCGCCGAACTGGCCCGCGCCGCCGGTCTGCTTCTTGTGCCGCGCATGGCCCTCGGACTTGCTGCTGACCGTTTCCCGGTACGCGATGCGCGGCGGCCGCGAACTGACTTCCACCCCGTAACGGTCCTTCAACCGGTCCACGTTCACCCGCAGGTGCAGGTCGGACAGCCCGCGGATCACCGTCTCGTTGGTTTCCGTCTCGTGCTCCACATGGAAGCAGGGATCTTCTTCGGCCAACCTGTGCAACGCGGTGGCCAGCTTCTGCTCCTGGCCCTTGCGCGCCGCCTCGATGGCCAGGCCGAACATCGGCCGCGGGAACGCGAGCGGAGCCAGGTGGATCTCGTCCTCGTCGTGGCTGTCGTGCAGCACCGCATCGAAATGCAGCTCGTCGATCTTGGCCACCGCGGCGATGTCGCCCGGGATCGCCTGCGCGATCTCCACGTGGTCCTTGCCCTTGAGCTTGAACAGGTGCGCCACCTTGAACGGCTTCTTGCCGTCGTCGACGAACAGCTGCGTGTCCTTGCGCACCGTGCCCTGGTAGACGCGGAAGATGCCGAGCTTGCCGACGAAGGGGTCGTTGATGATCTTGAACACGTCGGCGATCACGTGCGCGTCCGGATCGGGTTGGGCCACGATCGGTGCGACGCTGTCGCCGCTGCCTTTCACGAACGGCGGCGGATTGGCTTCGCCCGGATGCGGGAACAGGCGTTCGGCCACGTCCAGCAGCTCGCGCACTCCCGCGCCGCTGCGCGCGGAGACGAAGCACACCGGCACCAGGTGGCCTTCGCGCAGGCATTGCTCGAAGGCATCGTGCAGTTCCTCGCCCACCAGACCGGACTCGCCCTTGTCCAGATAGTGGTCCATCACCGTCTCGTTGATCTCCACCACCTGGTCGATGATCTTCTGGTGCCACTCCGCGACCGGGCCGAGGTCGCTGTGGCCCGTGGAGGACCAGAAGCAATCGGCGACGCGCTTGCCGCCTTCGGCCGGCAGGTTGAGCGGCAGCACTTCAGGGCCGAACGTTTCGCGCAGGTCGGCGAGCAGCGGGCCGAGCTTGGCGCCGGGGTGGTCGATCTTGTTGACCACGATGACCCGGCACAGGTTGCGCGCCTTGGCGTGTTCCATCATCCGCCGCGTGCCGTAATTGATGCCGGTGTCGGCGTCGACCACGATCGCCAGGGTCTCCACCGCGGCCAGCGCGGACAGGGTGGGGCCGCGGAAATCCGGATAGCCGGGGGTGTCGATCAGGTTGATGTGGATGGGGGCTTGCCCGTGGGGGGCGTGGTCGATGCTGGCGATCGCCGCATCGATGGAATGGCCGCGGTCCTTCTCGATCGGGTCGAAATCGGACACGGTGCTGCCGCGTTCGATCGTGCCTGCCGTCTGTAGGGCGCCGCCGGCATGCAGCAGGGCTTCGAAAAGCGTTGTTTTGCCGGCGCCAGGGTGGCCTGCCAGGGCCACGTTGCGGATCTGTTCTGTCGAGTAAGGCATGAGGCCGTTCCTCCCATGGTGGGGTTCGAAGGGCCGTCATGGCTGTCCGGGCTGAGCATCCCGACCGATGGCGAGCGCGGGCTCGGCGGGCGGTCATGGCGGGGGGCCACCTTAGCGCGCCGGCAATCGCGGCGTCCCGTTGCGGCGCACAAACCCGTAACGCATTGCGGACTAATCTCTGCCGCTCAATCCCCCGACTGGAGAACATGCATGGGTATCTCGCGCCACGCCACCGCCCACTGGGAAGGCGACCTCAAGACCGGCAAGGGCCTGCTGAACACGCCGCAGAGCGGACTGCTGGACAACACCCGCTACGGGTTCAACAGCCGCTTCGGCGACGAGAAGGGCACCAATCCGGAAGAGCTCATCGCCGCCGCACACGCCGGCTGCTTCACCATGGCCCTGTCGGCCAAGCTGACCGAAGCCGGTTTCCCACCAACCTCGCTCGACACGCGCGCCGAAGTCGACCTGTCGATGGAGAACGGTCCGGCGTTTTCGCAGATCCGGCTCAAGCTCAAGGGCGTGGTGCCGGGCATCGACGCCGCGAAATTCCAGGAACTGGCCAAGGATGCGGAGAAGAACTGCCCGGTGTCCAAGGCGCTGAGCGCGGTGCCGATCAGCCTCGAGGCCGAGCTTTCCGGTTGATCGTGTCGGTCCTGCCATGACGGCATCCGCTTCGCATGCAACGTGGATGTCGGCGCTGCTGGTGCATGGTGCGGGCGGCGGCGGTTGGGAATGGAATGTCTGGCGCCAGGTCTGGCGGGCGCATGGCGTTGCCGCGCATGCGCCCGACCTGCGACCTTCGACGCGGGGCCTCGCGGATACGACGCTGCATGACTACACCGAACAGGTGCGCTTGGCCCTGCTGGCCTTGCCGCGGCCGCGGGCGATCGTAGGCGCCAGCCTGGGCGGACTGCTGGCGATGCGGGTGGCCGCGCATGCCGATGCCCTGATCCTGGTCAATCCGTTGCCGCCCATGCCTTGGCAGCGCGGCCTCGCGCCCCGTGACTGGAGCGACGTGGTGCCGTGGCGGCGCACGGCGCGCCTGTCTTCCACGCGCGCCGCGCTGCCTGATGCGGATGAGGCGACCGCGTTGTTCGCGTTTCGCCATTGGCGCGACGAATCCGGTGCGGTGTTGCGCGAGGCCTATGCCGGCGTCGAGGTCGCAAGGCCGTCGTGTCCTGCGCTGTTCGTGCTTTCGGCGCAGGACGAGGATGTCCCGCCCGCGCTCATCGCGTCGATGGCCGGGGACTGGCGCGCCGATTGGCTGGAAACGCTTGCAACCAGCCATGTCGGGCCTTTGCTTGGGCGGCTGGCGCCGCAAATCGCGGCGCAAGCTGTCGCATGGCTAAACCGTTTGCGCTAGGCGCGCCGGGTTCAGACTTGTTTAACCCGCCTGATCCAACGATGCGCGGGCGCCACTTGCGGCGTTGGGAGCCACTTCGATGAATCGCCTTTCCGTCAGCCTGCTTGCCGCCAGCCTCGCCTTCGCCGGCAACGCCGCGGCGCAATCCTCCGGTTACTACTCCGGCCAACAGGACGGCTACAACGGCTCCGGCCAGGTCCAGAATGGAACCTACGACTATGCGCGCGTGATCCGCGTGGATCCGGTGATCGAATCCGGCTATCGCGGGCAATCCACGCAGGCTTCGCAGCGCTGCTACTACCGCCAGGCCGACGATGTCTATGTGAGCAATGGCGGCTACAACGGCAGCGACGACTATTATCGCAACGGCAGCAATAACGGTTATTACGGGAACGATGGTTATTCCAACGGCAACAACGGTGGCAGCCAGACCGGTCGCACCGTGGCCACGGTGATCGGCGGCATCGCCGGCGCGGTGCTCGGCAGCAAGGTCGGCAACGGCAGCGGACAGTACGTCGGCACCGCGGTCGGCTCCATGGTCGGCGGTCTGGCCGGGCGCTCGATCTACGACAACACCCAGCGCAACCGCCAGCTGGAAAAGCGCGGCACCGTGCGCGTCTGCGACCCGGTGCCGGTCACCAGCCGCAGCGGGAGCTACAACAGTGGCGGCTACAACAACGATGGCTACTACGACGGTAACGAGAACCTGGCCGGTTACGACGTGACCTACGAATACGCCAACCGCACCTATCGCACCCGCACCAATTACCACCCCGGCGACCGCATCCGCGTGCGCGTGGATGTACGGCCGGAATAGTCCGTACAGCGTTGGGGGTTGAGGCAGGGGCCGGCGACGGCCCCTGTTTTTTTGTGCGTGGCGGCATCGCCGGGACCGGATCACGGTTAAAGTCGCCGCTGGCACCGTGCGGGAGAGGAAGCATGCAGGACAGCGCGCTTATCCAGATCGGGCTGCCGATCGCACTCATGATCATCATGTGCGGCATCGGCATGTCGCTGACCCCGACCGATTTCCTCAAGATCGGCGAGCGGCCGAAACCGGTGCTGATCGGCCTGCTGGGCCATTACCTGTGGCTGCCGCTGCTGGGATTCGGCATCGCCTGGTTGTTCAAGCTTCGACCCGAGTACGCGGTCGGCCTGGTGCTGGTCGCCGCCTGCCCCAGTGGGACTTCCTCCAACGCACTGACCTATCTCGCGCGCGGCAATGTCGCGCTGGCGGTGACCCTGACCCTGCTCAGCGGCCTGATCACCTTCGCCAGCGTGCCGCTGCTGGTGAACCTGGCATTGCAGGTGTTCATGGGCGAAGGTCGCGCGATCCAGTTGCCGCTGGGCCCGACCATGCTCCACCTCGCCGGCCTGGTGCTGGTGCCGATCGTCGTCGGCATGACCCTGCGTCGGTTCCTGCCGACGCTGGCCAGGCGCATCGAACCGGCGGTGGGCGCGTTCGCGTTGCTGTTGCTGGCGGTGCTGATCGTGGGCCTGGTGCTGCAGGAGCGCGAACGGTTGCCGGGCATGCTGTCCGAACTCGGGGTGCCGGTGTTCGCGCTGTGCTGCCTGGCGATCGGCGGGGGGCTGTTGCTGGCGCGCGTGAGCGGGCTGGCGCTGCGCGACTCGCTGACCATCGGCATGGAGGTGGGCGTGCAGAACGCGACGCTGGCGCTGCTGATCGCGTTCACGCTGCTGAAGTCGTCGGAGATCGCGGTCCCCGGCGCGTTGTACGGATTGCTGATGTACGTCCCGGCGCTGCTGCTGGTGGCGTATGGCCGACGCGCATTGCGTAATGCCGCTGCGAACACCTCGGAACCAGCCAGGGAACTCGTGCAATGACCGGGAACACTCCGCTGCCGCCCGCGCAGCGCTACACCTCGTTCCGCGAGTTCTATCCGTTCTACCTCGGCGAGCATCGCAACGCGGTGTGCCGGCGGCTGCACGTGGTCGGCACCGCGCTCGTACTGGTGATCGCGGCGACTGCGCTGCTGACCCGGACCTGGCCCTTGCTGCTGCTGGCGCCGGTGGTGGGCTATGGCTTCAGCTGGGCCGGGCATTTCTTTTTCGAGCGCAACCTGCCGGCCGCATTCAAGCAGCCGTTCTACAGCCTGCTCGGCGACTTCACGATGCTCAAGGACGTGCTGACCGGGCGCGTGCGCTGGTGAACGACTAGTTCACCTTCAGCCGTCGCGCGAACGCGGTGTACCAACTGAGCGGAAGGAAGCGCTTGAAGTAGACCGCGATGCGTTCCTTTCCGGCGATCAGCGCTTCATCGCGGTTGTTCTCCACTGCGCGCCAGATCTTCTCGGCGCATACGGCCGGATCCATGCCGCCGTCGATATCGCCATCGGACTTGCCGTAGGGCTGGCCGTTCGGTCCGAGCGCATTGACCGACACGTTGGTGCGCACGAAGCCCGGGCAGGCGAGGGTGAAGCGCACGCCCTGCGGTTCCAGCTCGATCCGCGCGCAGTCGTACCAGCCGTGCAGCGCGTGCTTTGCCGCGGCATAGCCGCTGCGCCGGGCCATGGCGATATGGCCGAACACCGAGCTCACCACCACCACGTGGCCGCTGCCGCGCGCCACCCAACCCGGCAGCAGCGCCTTGGTCAGCGCGATCGGGGCGAAGAAATCCACTTCCATGATCTGCCGGTAGGCCGCCAGCCCGGTTTCCAGGGTCGCGGTGCGCTGGGAGATGCCGGCGTTGTTGGCGAGGATGTCGATCGGGCCGAAGAAGCTCGCCGCCTGCACGGCCAACGCATCGGCGTCGTCGAGTTGTGACAGATCCACCGGCAACACGGCGACGTCCTGCGGACGCGGGAGTGCGCTGCGCACTCGTTCGAGCTCGCTGGCGCGTCGCGACGACAGGACCAGCTTGGCGCCGCGTGCCGCCGCGCGCTGGGCCAGGGCTTCGCCGATGCCGCTGGAGGCGCCGGTGATCCATACCACCTTGTTGCTGAGTTCAGTCATGTCCTCTTCTCAATGTTCGTCATCCCGGCGAAAGCCGGGACCCACCTGTCCAACGCCTGAGAGCTGGGTCCTGGCTTTCGCCGGAACGACGATGACTTACCACTCGATCTGGCCGCTCACCACGCTGCACACGCGGCCGCCGGACCAGACCTCGTCGTGTTCGTCGACGAACAGTTCGATGATCGCGTCGTGTCCCACTTCGCGGCCCTGGCTGATGCGGTATCGGCCATCGTGGCCGGGCAGGGCATCCTGCGAAGCCAGCCACGCGGCGAGGGTGGCGTTGGCCGCGCCGGAGGCCGCGTCCTCGAACTGCGCCGGCGCGCCGACCCAGGCGCGCACCGCCAGGAAATAGACCGGATCGTCGCTGCGCGCGAACACGCACATGCCCATGCTCTCGGTGGATTGCGCCAGCGTGCCGATCGCTTCCCACGGCGGTGTGGCGGTACGCAGCGCGGTTTCGTCGCGCAGTTCCGCCAGCCACCAGCGACGGCCGCCGTCCATCAATGCCGGTGGCAAGGCGCCGAGCGGCAACGTGCCGAGGACGTCGCGCAGACGCGCATCGTCCGGCGCTGCGATTTCCATCACCTTGGCCCGCGGCGTACGCACGGCGATGGTGCGGGTGGGGCCCGAGCCGGTCACGCGCAGTGGCAACAGTCCGGCGATGCCCTCCTGCACCAGCAGGCCATCGCGTGGCGTCGCCAGGCCGGCTTCGAGCACCGCATGCGCGGTGCCGACGCTGGGGTGGCCGGCGAACGGCACCTCGCGGCGCGGGCTGAAGATGCGGATGCCGTAGCTGGCTTCCGGTTTCGTCGCCGGGAACACGAAGGTCGTTTCCGGCAACCGCGTCCAGCGGGCGATGGCCTGCATGGTGGCGTCGTCCAGGCCTTCGCCGTCCAGCACCAC
>JAKFDG010000124.1:0-3239 GCA_036677285.1 Pseudoxanthomonas sp. | reverse complement strand
GTCGAACAGCGGCTGCGACACCCATACGCGCGGACGCGGTTCAGCCATTGGCCTCGCCGGGGATCAGCGGAACGACCGGCCCGACATCGCCGCACTGGGCGCGATGGCGCAGGGCCTGGTCCACCAACACCAGCGCCATCATCGCTTCGGCGATGGGCGTGGCGCGGATGCCCACGCAGGGATCGTGGCGGCCGGTGGTGACCACCTCGGTCGCATTGCCGCCGAGGTCCACGGTCCTGCCCGGCAGGCGCAGGCTGGAAGTGGGCTTGAGGACGATCGACGCGGTGACCTGCTGGCCGGTGGAAATGCCGCCGAGGATGCCGCCGGCATGGTTGGACAAAAAGCCTTCCGGCGAGATCTCGTCGCGGTGCTCGGTGCCCTTCTGGGCCACTGCGGCGAAACCGTCGCCGATCTCCACGCCCTTGACCGCGTTGATGCTCATCAACGCTGCAGCGAGTTCGCCGTCGAGCTTGCCGTAGACCGGCTCGCCCCAACCCGGCGGGACGCCGTCGGCTACAACGTTGACCCGCGCGCCGACCGAATCACCGGACTTGCGCAGCGCATCCATGTAGCTTTCCAGCACCGGCACCTGTTCGGCCGAAGGCCAGAAGAAGGGATTGTCCTCGACCGCATCCCAATGGAAGGACTGGGGCGTGATCTCGCCCAGTTGCGACAGGTAGCCGCGCACGCGCACCCCGTGGTGCAGTGCCAGCCACTTCTTGGCGATGACCGCCGCGGCCACGCGCATCGTGGTCTCGCGCGCCGACGAGCGCCCGCCGCCGCGCGGGTCGCGGATGCCGTACTTCTGCCAGTAGGTGTAGTCGGCATGGCCCGGGCGGAACTGGTCGGCGATCTTGCCGTAATCCTTGCTGCGCGCATCGGTGTTGCGGATCAGCAGCGCGATCGGCGTGCCCGTGGTCTTGCCCTCGTACACGCCGCTGAGGATCTCGACCTCGTCGGCCTCATGCCGCGCCGAGGTGTGGCGCGACTTGCCGGTGGCGCGACGGTCCAGGTCCAGGCGGAATTCCTCGGCCGCGATTTCCAGTCCCGGAGGACAGCCATCGATCACGCAACCGATCGCCGGTCCGTGCGACTCGCCGAAGGTAGTGACGCGGAAGAGATGTCCGAAAGTATTCACGAAACGCCTATATTCCTGTTCGTCATTCCCGCGAAGGCGGGAATCGCTCTTCGCTCTTTTCCTTCAGACGCGAATCCTACCCGACAATACCGTCTCACAAGTCCCGCCAGTCCGGATTGAACTCCTGCACCAACCGCAACTTCCATTCGCGATTCCACTTCTTCAACTGCTTCTCGCGCAAGATCGCGGTATCCATGGTGCCGTGCAACTCGTACCAGACCAGCCTTGTGACGCTATAGCGCTTGGTGAAGCCATCAATGACATGTTCGCGGTGCTGCCAGGTGCGGGCGACCAGGTTGCTGGTTACGCCAATATAGAGCGTCCCTCTTTTGCCGGTTGCGAGGATGTAGACGGCTGGTTGTTTCATGCCTGCTTGCCGGGCGGCCTAGAACCTAAAGGCCAGAGCGATTCCCGCCTTCGCGGGAATGACGAGCAAAAACAGGTTCAAGGACGCGCATTCGCCAGTTCGCGGATCCGCGGGTGGTGCACGATCAGTTCCGAGCACTCCACCGCAAAGATGCCCATCTGCCCGACCTTGAACTCGATCCAGACGAATTCCACGTCCGGCAGCAGCTTGACCAGCGCCCGCTCCGATTCGCCGACTTCGCAGATCAGCAGGCCGTCCTGGCTGAGGTGCAGCGGTGCGTCGCGCAGGATCTTCAGCACCAGGTCCAGGCCGTCGTCGCCGGCGCGCAGGCCCAGGTCCGGCTCGTAGGAATATTCCTTCGGCAGCGCGTCGGTTTCATCGTTGGTGACGTAGGGCGGATTGGTGACGATCAGGTCGTAGTGCGTGCCGAGCAACCCGGAGAACAGGTCCGACTTCAGCAGGTGCAGGTTGTCGGCGTGCAGCCGCGCCTTGTTCTCGGCGGCCAGGGCGAGTGCGTCGTCGCTGATGTCGGCGGCGTACACATGCCATTCGGGGTTGTAGTGGGCCATGGCGATGGCGATGCAGCCCGAACCCGTGCACAGGTCCAGCGCGCGATGGACCTCGCGCCCGCCCAGCCACGGCTCGAAACCGTTCTCGATCAGTTCGGCGATCGGCGAGCGCGGCACCAGCGCGCGCGCATCGCTCTTGAAGCTCAATCCTGCGAACCAGGCTTCGCCCGTGAGGTAGGCGACCGGCACGCGTTCCTCGATGCGACGGACGAACAGGCCCAGGATTTCCGCCTTTTCCGCTTCGGTCACGCGCGCCTGTCCGTAGGCCGGGCCCAAATCGGGCGGCAGGTGCAGGGTGTGCAGGACCAGGTGCGTGGCTTCGTCCAGCGCGTTGTCGTAGCTGTGGCCGAAGGTCAGGCCGGCCGCGTTGAAACGGCTGGCGCCGTAGCGGATCAGGTCGATGATCGTATGCAGGTCGGCGGCCGGGTCGGCAGTCATGGCAAGGCTTTCGGCGGGATCGGCCCAAGATTATAGGGGTGCCGGCACGGGCGCGCCGGTATCATGGCCGCTCGCCGTAACGGACCACCCCATGTTCAACCGCAGGATCGGCTTCATCCTCGTCATCGCACTGGCCGCAGGGCTCGGGCTGCTGGCCGCCCAGAAATACTTCGGCACCGCGCCCAGCGGTCCGCGCTGGCCGGACACGCAGAGCGTCACTCTGTTCCCGCAGGCGCGTGCCCTGCCCGCGTTCTCGTTGCGCCAGTCCGACGGCACCCAGCTGGCTTCGGGCGAATTGAACGGGCATTGGACGCTGGTGTTCCTGGGCTTCACCTATTGCCCGGATGTATGCCCGACCACGCTGGCCGAACTGGCCCAGGCGCAGAACCAGTGGAAGTCGATGCCCGACAGCATCCGCCCGCGCGTGCTGTTCGTGTCGGTGGACCCGGAACGCGACACGCCCACGCGCATCGGCGAGTACGCCCATGCCTTCCACCCGGACACGCTGGCGGCCACCGCCGACGTGCCCGCGCTGGAAAGCTTCGCCAAGTCGCTGATGTTCGTGTTCCAGAAAGTGCCCGGCGACAGCTTCGAACAGAATCCGGGCGACTACACCATGGACCATTCGGCCAACATCGCGGTACTGGATCCCGCAGGAAAAATGGTCGGCTTCATCAAACCGCCGTTCAAGCCCAAGGCGATCGCCGAGGACATGGCCGTACTGACC
>JAKFDG010000123.1:0-3123 GCA_036677285.1 Pseudoxanthomonas sp. | reverse complement strand
AGGAATGAACTTCCCGGTCTTCTCGGCCAGGTACAGCAGGATCGCGCCGGATTCGAACACGCTGAGCGGCGCGCCGCCGCCGGCAGGTGCGTGGTCGACGATGGCCGGCATCTTGTTGTTCGGCGAGATCGCCAGGTATTCCGGCTTGAACTGGTCGCCGGCGCCGATGTTGACCGGCTTGATCACGTATTCCAGGGCGCCCCCTGCATCGACCAGTTCCTCCAGCATCAGGGTGACCTTGTGGCCGTTGGGGGTGGGCCAGTAGTGCAGATCGATCATGCTTGGGCTCGTTTCATCGCGGGGAAGGCGAGTTTAGCCGGGTCGCCGTGCTTGGCAGCGTCACGACGGGCCGGTAACCTGCCGCATCCCTGCAACGCAGCATCCCGATCCCATGTCCCAGCAACAACCGTATCGCCTTGGTCCGCTCCCCACCCTGATTTTCGCTTCGCGCTGGTTGCAGTTGCCGTTGTACCTGGGCCTGATCGTCGCCCAGGCGGTGTATGTCTGGCAGTTCGGCGTGGAGTTGGTGCACCTGGTGAGCGAGGTGTTCCTGCACGGCGGCGAAGCCGAGCAGGCGGCCAAGCTGGCCGAGGGCGGCCCCAGCGCGGAAGTGGCGATCATGCTGATCGTGCTGGGCCTCATCGACGTGGTTATGATTTCCAACCTGCTGATGATGGTGATTGTCGGCGGTTACGAAACGTTCGTGTCGCGCCTGCGCCTGGAGGGGCATCCGGACCAGCCCGAATGGCTGAGCCACGTCAACGCCAGCATGCTCAAGGTGAAGCTGGCCATGGCGATCATCGGCATCTCCTCCATCCACCTGCTGAAGACCTTCATCGAAGTCGGCGACCTGGGCACCGCCAACAGCAAGTTCACCGAGAGCGGCGTGATGTGGCAAACCATCATCCACTGCGTCTTCATCCTCTCGGCCATCGGCATCGCTTATACCGACCGGTTGATGACCCACGTCACCAACAAGCCCAAGAACGCGCATTGAAGCAATTGGCGGGATTCGATGAAGGCGTGCGGCGCGGCGTAAAATAGCCGCGTGGATGTCTCTCACCTACTCGATGACCTGAACCCGGCGCAGCGCGAAGCAGTATCCGCGCCGCCGGGGCATTACCTCGTGCTCGCCGGCGCAGGTTCCGGAAAGACGCGCGTGCTCACGCACCGCATCGCCTGGCTCAACGAAGTGCATGGCGTGCCGGTGCACGGCATCTTCGCCGTCACCTTCACCAACAAGGCGGCCGGCGAGATGCGCCACCGCGCCGACTTGCAGCTGCGCAATGGCAGCCGCGGCCTGTGGATCGGCACCTTCCACGGCCTCGCCCATCGGCTGCTGCGCCTGCACTGGCAGGAAGCGAAATTGCCGGAAAGCTTCCAGGTGCTGGATTCCGACGACCAGCTGCGCCTGGTCAAGCGCGTGGTCCAGCAGATGGAACTGGACGAGGCGCGTTTCCCGCCGCGGCAGATCGCATGGTGGATCAACGCGCAGAAGGACGAAGGCCGCCGCCCACCGCATATCCAGCCGGGCGACGACCAATGGACCGATACCCTGCGCCGCGCCTACGGGCTGTACCAGGAACGTTGCGATCGCGCCGGCCTGGTCGATTTCGCCGAACTGTTGTTGCGCGCGCATGAAGTGCTGCGCGACACCCCGGCCTTGCTCAACCATTACCGCACGCGTTTTCGCGAGATCCTGGTGGATGAATTCCAGGACACCAATGCGATCCAGTACGGCTTCGTGCGTCTGCTCGCCGGCGACAGCGGCCACGTGTTCGTGGTCGGGGACGATGACCAGGCCATCTACGGCTGGCGCGGCGCGAAAGTGGAAAACGTGCAGAGCTTTCTCAAGGATTTCCCCAGCGCGCAGACCATCCGCCTGGAGCAGAACTACCGGTCCACCGCCAACATCCTCGGCGCCGCCAATGCGGTCATCGCCCACAACCCGGACCGCATCGGCAAGCAGCTGTGGACCGACATCGGCGAGGGCGAGCCGATCGACGTGTATGCGGCCTATAACGAGGTCGACGAGGCCCGTTACGTGGTCGAGCGCATCCGCCAATGGGTGCGCGACGGCGGCAGTTACAGCGAGGCGGCGGTGCTCTACCGCAGCAACGCGCAATCGCGCGCCTTTGAAGAGGCACTCCTGGCCGAACAGGTGCCATACCGCGTCTACGGCGGCATGCGCTTCTTCGAGCGCGCCGAGATCAAGGACACGCTCGCGTACCTGCGCCTGATCACCAATCGTGCCGACGACGCGGCGTTCGAGCGAGCGGTCAACACGCCCACGCGCGGGATCGGCGATCGCACCCTGGACGAGGTGCGCAAGCGCGCCCGCTCTCTTCCGCAATCTCTGTTCGAATCGGCGCGCGAGTTGTCGATCGGCAACGAACTCGCGGGCCGCGCCCGCAATGCGCTGGCGGGCTTCATCGCCCTGATCGAGGTACTCTCCGTGGAAGCCGCGGAGCTGGAGCTCAAGGACAAGATCGACCATGTGCTGATGCGTTCCGGCTTGCGCGAGTTCTACTTCAACGAGAGCAAGGGTCAGCTCGACTCACGCACCGAGAACCTCGACGAACTGGTTTCCGTGGCCTCGCGCTTCGTCCGCCGAGATGACGAAGAGACTGCGGGCATGACCGAGCTGATCGCCTTCCTCGCCTATGCCTCGCTGGAAGCCGGCGAAGGCCAGGCCCAGGCCGGCGAGGAGGGCGTGCAGCTGATGACCCTGCATTCGGCCAAGGGCCTGGAATTCCCGATCGTGTTCCTCGGCGGCCTGGAGGAAGGCCTGTTCCCCAGCGGCAAGTCGCTGGACGAAAGCGGGCGGCTCGAGGAGGAACGGCGGCTGGCCTATGTCGGCATCACCCGCGCCCGGCAGAAGCTGATGCTCAGCTACGCGGAGACGCGGCGCATCCACGGCCAGGACATGTACGGAATCCCCTCGCGTTTCCTGCGTGAGATCCCGCCCCACCTGCTGCATGAAGTGCGGCCCAAGGTGCAGGTGTCGCGCGCCTATTCCTCCAGCGCACCGCGCAGTTTCGGCCACGCGCCCATCGAAGCGCCGCCGTTGAAGCTCGGTGCCAATGTGCTGCACCCGAAGTTCGGCCAGGGCGTCGTCACCGA
>JAKFDG010000122.1:0-4009 GCA_036677285.1 Pseudoxanthomonas sp. | reverse complement strand
GCGTTCGCCGACGAGATGTTCCCGGGCATGGAGGTCAAGGGCGCCTACCAGTTCCGCGTCACCCGCAATTCCGAACTGGTGGTGGACGAGGCCGAGGTGGAGAACCTGGCGCTGGCGCTGCGCGACGAACTGGTCGGGCGCGGCTACAACCCGGCGGTGCGGCTGGAGATCGCAAAGGATTGCCCGAAACCCATCGTGCGCACTTTGTTGCAGAACTTCGAACTGCCCGAGAACGCGGTCTACCTGATCGACGGCGCGGTCAACCTCAACCGCGTGATCCAGGTCTACGACCTGGTGGGCAACAAGCCCGAGCTCAAGTACCCGCCGTTCACGCCGCGCGCGCTGCGCGGGCAGGACAGCATGTTCGAGACCGTGGATGACGGCGACGTGCTGATGCACCACCCGTTCGACGCCTTCACCCCGGTGCTGGAACTGATCCGCCAGGCCGCCGTCGATCCCAGCGTGCTGGCGATCAAGCAGACCCTGTACCGCACCGGCAAGGATTCGGCCATCGTCGACGCGCTGATCCTGGCTGCGCGCAACGGCAAGGACGTGACCGTGGTGGTCGAGCTGCGCGCGCGCTTCGACGAGGACGCCAACCTCGGCGTCGCCGACCGCCTGCAGGAAGCCGGCGTGCAGGTGGTATACGGCGTGGTCGGTTTCAAGACCCACGGCAAGATGCTGCTGATCGTGCGCCGCGAAGGCCGCAAGCTGCGCCGCTACGTACACCTGGGCACCGGCAATTACCACAGCGGCACCGCGCGCGCGTACACCGACCTGGGCCTGATCACCGCCGACCCGGATATCGGCAATGACGTGCACCTGCTGTTCCAGCAGCTCTCGGGGTTGGCGCCGCTGACCAAGCTCAAGCGCCTGCTGCAATCGCCCTTCACCCTGCACGCCGGCCTGCTGAAGAAGATCGAGCGCGAAGCCAGGTTCGCACGCGCCGGCAAGGCCGGCCGCATCATCGCCAAGATCAATGCGCTCAACGAACCACGGGTGATCCGGGCGTTGTATGCCGCCTCGCAGGCGGGGGTGAAGATCGACCTGATCGTGCGCGGCGCCTGCACCCTGCGTCCCGGCGTGCCGGGCGTGTCCGACAACATCCGCGTACGTTCGATCGTCGGCCGCTTCCTCGAGCACAGCCGCGTCTACTGGTTCGGCAACGATGGCGATGCGGAACTGTATTGCGCCAGCGCCGACTGGCTGGAACGCAACCTGCTGCATCGCGTGGAGACCTGCTTCCCGATCCTCGACCCGGACCTCGCCGCGCAGGTCTACCGGGAAGGATTGCAGAACTACCTGGACGACAACTGCAACGCATGGGAACTGGATGCCGAAGGCGAATACCACAAACTGTCGCCGGCCGAAGGCGAAGCCGCGTATTCGGCGCAGGCGGCGTTGCTGGCGAAGGTTTGATCGCAGCCTCGGGCAGGCCATCAGTTAACATGCGCGCATGCCCCTGACCCTCCACACCACGCCCATCCAGGAAGGCGACCAGTTCGCGGCCGTCGACATCGGGTCCAACAGCTTCCACATGGTCGTCGCGCGCTACACGCTGGGCCAGTTGCGGGTGGTGGACCGCCTGCGTGAAACCGTGCGCATGGCCGAAGGACTGGACGGCAAGGGCGGCATCTCCAGCGAGGCGCGGCAACGCGGCCTGGAATGCCTGGCGCGCTTTGGCCAGCGCATCCGCGACGTTCCTTCGCTGCACATGCGCGCGCTCGCCACCAACACCGTGCGCCAGCTGTCGTCGCCGCAAAGTTTCCTGGTACCGGCCGAAACCGCATTGGGCCATGCCATCGAAGTGGTGTCCGGGCGCGAGGAAGCGCGCCTGATCTACCTGGGCGTCGCGCATGCGCAGCCACCCAAGCCGGGGCAGTTGCGGTTGGTGATCGACATCGGCGGCGGCTCCACTGAATTCATCATCGGCCGCGGCTTCGAACAGATCGAACGCGAAAGCCTGCAGGTCGGTTGCATCGCCAGCACCCGCCGTTTCTTCCCCGGCGGCAAGCTGTCGAAGAAGCGCTGGAAGGATGCGCTGACCGAGATCGGCGCCGAATTCCAGCAATTCGCCGGCCTTTACCGTGCGCTCGGCTGGCACGAAGCGCTGGGTTCTTCCGGCACGCACAAGGCCATCGGCGAGATCTGCGCGGCGATGAAGCTGACCAAGGGCGCGATCACCGCCGAGGCCCTGCCGCAGGTGCGCGAGCGCCTGTTGATGGCCGACCACATCGATAAAATCGAACTGCCCGGACTGTCCAGCGACCGCCGCCCGATCATCGCCGGCGGCGTGCTGGTGCTGGAGGCCGCCTTCGAAGCACTGGGCCTGCAGCGATTGATGGTCAGCAAGGCGGCGATGCGCGAAGGCATCCTTTACGACATGCTGGGCCGCGGCAGCGACAATGATCCGCGCGAGGCTTCCGTCGCGGCACTGATGCAGCGCTACGGCATCGACGAACGCCAGGCGTTGCGCGTTGAAGGCACCGCGATGCGCCTGTTCGAACAGGTCGCCGAATCGTGGGCGCTGGACGACGACGACGCGCGCCAGCTCGGCTGGGCCGCACGCCTGCACGAGATCGGCCTGGCCGTGGCCCACAGCCAGTACCACGTGCACGGCGCCTACCTGCTGGAGAATTCGGACATCGCCGGTTTCTCGCGGCAGGAGCAACAGGTGCTGGCCGCGTTGGCGCGCACCCATCGCCGTGGGGTGCCCAAATCCGCATTCGATCCCATTCCCGATCGCCTGCTGCTCAGCGCCCGACGCAAGGCGGCACTGCTGCGGCTGGCGGTGCTGTTGCACCGCGCGCATGACGCAGAACCGATCCCGAAGCTGGAACTCAGCGCCGACGGCGACAAGCTCAACCTGGTCGTCTCCAAACGCTGGATCGAGGCCCGTCCGCTGCTGCGCACGGACCTGATCAGCGAACCGGAGGACATGGCGGGACTGGGCGTGGCGTTCAAGCCGTTCGTGCTGTGAATTCGACACCGCAAGCCAGAGTGGCAACAGCTTGAAGACATACCGGATCCCGCGCACCGATCTCGAGGTTTCCCGCATCGCCTACGGCTGCATGAACTTCAGCCGCGCGTGGGACGACGCACCGGTCACGGCTACGGAGATTGCAACGACGCTCAAGCTGGTCGCCACCGCGGTGGACCAGGGCATCACCCTGTTCGACCATGCCGACATCTACGCACGGGGAAAGTCGGAACTGCTGTTCGGCGAAGCCCTGCGGCAGATCCCGGGCCTGCGCGACCGCATCGTGCTGCAGTCGAAATGCGGGATACGTTTCGCGGGCGACCCCGAGTCGGACAGTCCCGTACGCTACGATTTCAGCCGGGAACATCTCCTGCGTTCGGTGGAAGGCATCCTGCGACGCCTCGGCACGGAACATCTCGACATCCTCTTGCTGCATCGGCCGGATCTATTGGCGGAGCCCGCCGAGATCGCGGAGGCTTTCGATGCGCTGTATCGCAGCGGCAAGGTCCGCCATTTCGGCGTGAGCAACCACAGCGCCTCGCAGATCGCGTTGCTGCAGAAGCATGTCGACCAGCCGCTGGTGGTCAACCAGATCGAGATCAGCCTGCTGCACCACCATCCGATCTCGGAAGGCATCCTCGCCAACCAGTGCGGTGGCGATTACTTGGGCGCCACCGGCACCCTGGACTATTGCCGCCAGCACGAAATCCTGGTGCAAGCCTGGTCGCCACTGGCGAGCGGGAAGCTTTCGGCATCGGCAAAACCCGATCAGGAGTCGCTGCGCAACGCCAGTGCGACGGTCGCGCAACTGGCTGCGGCGAAAGGCTTGTCCCAGGAAGCCATCCTGCTCGGCTGGCTGCTGAAACACCCGGCAGGCATCCAGCCGATCGTCGGCACCACCCATCCGGAGCGGCTCATCTCCGCTTGTCGCGCTGACTCGAGCGAACTCAGCCGCGAGGAGTGGTATGCACTGCTGGCGGCGGTCCGCGAAGCAGGCGTGCCGTAGGGTGCTACGTCTCTCTGACGTCG
>JAKFDG010000121.1:0-2202 GCA_036677285.1 Pseudoxanthomonas sp. | reverse complement strand
GCCGAACGCTTCGGCCTGGAATTCGTCGATGCCGATGAAGCCCTCGTCGAACGCACCGGCGCCACCATCACCACGATCTTCGAACACGTGGGCGAGGCCGGCTTCCGCGAACGCGAGAAAGCGACCCTGGCCCAACTGCTGGCCGGCGAGGGGAAACTGGTTTCGACCGGAGGCGGCGCAGTGCTGGACGGCGACAACCGGCAACTCATGCGCGAACGCGGATTCGTGGTCTACCTGCAGGTGAGCGTGGGCGCGCAACTGAAGCGCCTGGGCCGCGATCGCAGCCGCCCCCTGCTGCAGCGTGGCGATCGGGAACAGGTGCTGCATGATCTGGCCGCGGCGCGCGAACCGTTTTATGCCGAAGTGGCCGACCTGATGCTGGATACCGACGGCCTCTCCCCCGGCTCGGCGACTTCCGCCCTGGCACAATTGCTGGCCACGCACTGGCAGCGCAGCGAGCGTGCCGCTTGACTACCTCCACGCCCGCGGCCGCGCCACGCATCGTCGACGTCGGTGGTGCGCAGCCGTACCAAATCACGATCGGCCCGGGGCTGCTGGGTGACGGGGCGGCACTCGCCGGGCATATCCGCGGCCGGCACGTCCTGCTGGTCAGCGATTCCATGGTCGCACCGTTGTACCTGGCCCGGGTGCGCGAAGCCCTGCACGCCGCGCGCGGCGACCTGCTGACGGGCAGCTTCGTGCTGCCCGCCGGCGAGTCTTCCAAGACCTTGGCGAATTTCGGCGCCGCCATTGATGCTCTCGCCGGGCTGGGCGCGACCCGCGACTGCTGCGTCTTCGCCCTCGGCGGCGGCGTGGTCGGCGATCTGGCGGGATTCGCCGCGGCCTGTTGGATGCGCGGGGTGGATTGCGTGCAACTGCCGACCACGCTGCTGTCGATGGTCGATTCGTCGGTCGGCGGCAAGACCGCGGTGGATATTGCGCAGGGCAAGAACCTGGTCGGCGCGTTCCATCCGCCGCGCGCGGTGTTCGCCGATACCAGTACGTTGCGCACCCTGCCGCCGCGCGAGCTGCGCGCGGGACTGGCCGAGGTGATCAAGTACGGCGCCATCCGCGATCCGCGCTTCTTCCAATGGCTGGAACTCGAACGCGGTTCGTTGCTGGCTGGCGACGAAGACACGCTGAGCCTGGCCATCGCCGGCAGTTGCGAGCACAAGGCGGAGATCGTCGAACGCGATCCGCTCGAGCGCGGCGAACGCGCACTGCTCAACTTCGGCCACACCTTCGGCCATGCCATCGAGACCCAGCAGGGCTACGGCAGCCCGCACAACGACAACCTCAACCACGGCGAAGCGGTGGCCGTGGGCATGGTCCTGGCCGCCCGCCTGTCCGCGGCGCTGGGCCTGGCCGACAGCGCCGATAGCGAACGCCTGGCCGTGCTGTTGCGCGACTATGGACTGCCCACCACGATCCCCGACGGACTGGCGCCGGAGGCGCTGCTGGCGCACATGCGCCTGGACAAGAAAAACCTGGCCGGGCGCCTGCGCCTGGTGTTGTGGCGCGGGATCGGCCGCGCCGAAGTGGTTGCGGATGTCGACGAAAACCACGTGCTGGCGGTGCTCTCCGGCTAAAATGGCGGCATGCGCCTCTTCCTCCAGCAACGCCCCGCCGCGGGCGAATCGCCCCGCTATGTGCAGCTGACCCTGCAGCCGGACCTGTTCGGCGGCTGGGAACTGCTGCGCGAGACCGGGCAGATCGGCGGCCGCGCCCAGCTCAAGCGCGAGCAGTACCTGCTGCAGGACGAGGCCACCGCCGCCTTCGAGAAGGCGCGCGACAGCCACGTCAAACGCGGCTTCCAGGTCACCTTCGTGCGCGGCGCCGACGCGCCCAAGTGACTTGTTCTCCACCACACCTTTCACCGGATCCGGAATGACTGCATTGAAGAACGACCGCCTGCTGCGCGCGCTCAAGCGCCAACCCGTGGACTGCACGCCTGTGTGGCTGATGCGCCAGGCCGGGCGTTACCTGCCGGAATACCGCGCCACCCGGGCCAGGGCCGGCAGCTTCCTGGCCATGGCCAAGAATCCGGAGATCGCCTGCGAAGTGACCCTGCAGCCGCTGGCGCGTTTCGACCTGGACGCGGCGATCCTGTTCTCCGACATCCTCACCATCCCCGATGCGATGGGGCTGGAACTTTATTTCGTCGATGGCGAAGGCCCCAAGTTCCGCCACACGGTGCGCAGC
>JAKFDG010000120.1:0-3315 GCA_036677285.1 Pseudoxanthomonas sp. | reverse complement strand
CCGTCGATCTCGATGTCACGCACGTGGCAGATCTGTTCGAGCGCGGTGAAGGGTTCGCTCGGCACGCCTTCCCAGGAAGGCGGTGCCCAGTGCTTGAACTCGGCGGGAATGGCGGAGTAGTGGGCTTCCAGTTGTTGGGGGAAGCCCGCAAGCGCGGCCAGGGTGATGGGGTCCATTACGGCGCCTCTGCCTGCCTCGTCAGTGCCAAAGCCCCAACACCAACCCGAACAGCACGAACTGCACCGTGTGGTACCCGCCATCGATCAACCACAGTTTGAAGCTGCGATTGGCGAACTGGTAGTTGATGCCGAAACTGGCCGCGACCAATCCCGCGCCGGCGATCAGCCCGTAGTGCAGGGCGGTGTAAAGCGGGGGATTGGGACCAAGCCACCAGGCGAAGAGGTAGGCGGCGACCAGCGAGAACAGGAAACTCACGCCGAATACCTTGGCCGGATGACCGCCGGCTTCGCCCTTTGGGTCACGGCCTGATTCGCGATTCCATGCCGCTCCCAACAGCGCCGGCGAATACCACAACCCGCCTACCAGGAAGCTGGAAAGCGCGGCAACCACAACTGCCCATGGATTCATGTTCGCCATCCCCTGAAGTGTGTGTTGCCGTTTACGGTTTGCCCGTGTCGGCCATCGCCCGCGAACCGGTGATGATCATCCGCACCATCTCCGAGAGTTGCTCGACCAGTTCCGGATCCCTCTCCGGCGGCAGGTCCATCGCACTGGCGCCGGCGGCGAACACCAGGCGGGTGATCGCCTTGGCCACCAGCCTCGGTTCATGCAGCCGCGCATGGTCCGCGGCGGCCAGGCGGATCAGATCGACGCGCAGTTCCTCTTCGAAGAAATTCAGTTCGCGGTCCACCGCCTGCTTGAACGCATCCGAGCCCACCGTGCCTTCGCGCAACAGCACGTGCAGCAGCTTGTCGTCGGCGCGCAGCTGTTCCATGAAGGCTTCCACCGAACCGCGGACCACGCCGCGATCGGAGGAGACGCGTTGCCGCGCCTCACCGATGATCTTGCGCAACGAACGCCCGGACAGATCGATCATCGCCACCGCCAGCTCGTCCATGTCGCGGAACTGGCGGTAGAAGCTGTTCGGCGCGATCCCGGCCTCGCGGGTGACCTCGCGCAGGCTCAGGGTGGAGACGCTGCGGTGCGGGCCCACCAGCTTCAGCGCCGCGGCAATCAGGTCGTCGCGGGAGATGGCGGCCTTGCGCGGGGCGTGCTCGGCATCGGCCAGGGTTTCGGTGGTGGGGCTCACGGGGACCGTAACGCCTCTGAAAGGTGATGTAGGCATCATATCGGCTGAATGGAATATACAGTTGTATAGACAATTGTATCTGCATCCGTATAGTGAGCATATGAACGCCCTTCTGAAGCCCCTTCCCAAGCCCGCGACCAGCCGTCTCAGGCGCCTGCTGAAGCCCGTGGTGGCCCCGGCCGTGTTCGATTTCTGGGCCTCCCGGCTCAATCCCGTCTGGTCCTGGGAACGGCCGCTGGCCCGCGTGGTAGCCCGCCAGCAGGCCTCCCGCGACGCGGTGACCCTGGTCCTGCAGCCGAACCGGCACTGGGGTGGCTTCCAGCCCGGCCAGCACCTCAACCTCAGCGTCGAGATCGACGGCATCCGGGTGACCCGCAGCTACAGCCTCACCGGCCTGCCGCGCGCGGATGGCCGTATCGCCATCACCGTGAAGGGCATCGAGGGCGGCAAGCTGAGCCGGCACCTGTGCCGTTCGGCGAAGGTCGGCGACGTGTTCGAACTCGGCCCCGCCTACGGCGAGATGGTCTTGCCGAAGCAGCCGGAAGGTTCCTGGCTGTTCCTCGCCGCCGGCAGCGGCATCACCCCGTTGATGGCGATGACCCGCGCGCTGGCCGCGCAGGGCATGCCGGTGCCGCTGACCCTTGTGTACTGGGCGCGTGCCCGCGATGAATTCTGTTTCCTCGACGAACTGCGCGCACTCGCCGCGGCCCAGCCAAGCTTCCAGTTGCATGTCGTCATGACCCGCGACCTGCCGCGCGAAGCCGACGAGCACGAGGGGCGCATCAGCGAGAACGAAACCCTGCTGATGTCGCTGATCGGCGAACCCGAGAAGATGCAGGTCATGGCCTGCGGCCCCGGCGGGTTCGTCGATGCCGCGCGTGACCTGTACGGCGCACGTGCGCTGTCGTTCCAGGCCGAAGCCTTCACCCCGCCGCCGGCGGTGTACGCCGATACCGGCACGGTGCAGGTACGCCTGAAAAAGAGCGGACGCACGCTGGAGCTTGCGCGTGGACAGTCGCTGCTCACCGCACTCGAAGCCGAAGGCCTCCGCCCCGCTTCCGGCTGCCGCATGGGCATCTGCAACACCTGCGCCTGCGGCAAGGCCTCCGGCAGCACCCGCCACCTGCATACCGGCGAACTGGCCCATGAGCCGGTATCCGCGTTGAAGCTCTGCATCAGCAGCGCGGTCAGCGATCTCGAAATCGACCTTTGATGATTCCTCCCATGATCAAGAGCAGCAACAGCCGCGCCCTCACTGCCGAAGAACTCGACCAGTTCGGCAACGAACTCGATGCCGTGCGCGCACGTGCCGTCGCCACGCTCGGCGAGGCCGATGCGAAGTACATCCGTCGCGTCGTCAAGGCGGTTCGCTACACCGAAGTCGCCGGACGCGGCTTGCTGTTCGCCGGCGCGTTCATTCCGGCGGTGCTGCTCCCGGCATGGATCGTGGGCACGCCGTTGCTGGCGCTGTCCAAGATCCTGGAGAACATGGAGCTGGGCCACAACGTCATCCACGGCCAGTACGACTGGATGGGCGACCCACACCTCAACGGCAAGACCTACGAGTGGGACATCGCCGGCACCAGCGAGAACTGGCGCCATACCCACAATTTCCGCCACCACACCTACACCAACGTGCGCGGCATGGACGATGACATCGGCTATGGCCTGCTGCGGATCTTCCCGGAGCAGCGCTGGCGTCCGTTCTATCTCTTGCAACCGGTCATCGCGGTGGTATTCGCGTTGCTGTTCGAATGGGGCGTGGCGATACAGAACCTGAAACTGGGTCGCTGGTGGGCCGGGAAGACCACCAAGGCGCAGATGCGCGAGGCGTTCCGTCCGGCCGGCAAGAAGATGGCGCGGCAGTTGCTTAAGGACTACGTGGTGTTCCCGTTGCTGGCCGGCCCGTTCTTCCTGCCGGTGCTGCTGGGCAACGCGGTAGCGAACGTCCTGCGCAACCTGTGGACCTACACCATCATCTTTTGCGGCCACTTCACCGCCGATGCGGAAACCTTCCCCAAGGAATGCATCAAGAACGAGTCGCG
>JAKFDG010000119.1:0-1882 GCA_036677285.1 Pseudoxanthomonas sp. | reverse complement strand
GCGCGCCGCCGCTGCGGCATCGTCGTAGGCGTAGGCGCCGAAGCGATAAACCTGCGGTCCGAATTGCCGCGGCGGCTTGGCTGGGAATACGAAGCGGAAATCCGAACCGGGCTTCACGGTCTCGAGCTGCAGCACCAGCATGCGCTTGACTAAGCCGCCGGATGCCTCCACGAACAGCCGGCGTTCGGTGTCGGTCTGGTCCTTGATCGTGAATTGCAGCGTGGGCAATGCGGTCAAAGCTGCCTCCACGCGGAACTTCGCATCCGCCACCGCCGGCGACATGATCCGATGCTGCGCCGAAGCCGACAACGGGCCAAGCGGCGCAAGCAGGCACAGCAGGATCGTCAACCAGCGTTTCATCGTCATGCATCTCCGGGAATCCCGATGAACTCTGCGCGCGTGCCTGCCGGAGTTCATCCACATGAGCACATAGGTTCGTGCCTTGCGCGCGCTGACCCCTCATCCAAAACTAACGACTACTTGGCCATGGTGTATTCATGGTGCATTGCACAATATCCATGCAACGCCCGAACATCCCATTTCCCATAGGCCTTCCCACTTGAATCTCCTCGATCGCCTGCTTGTGCGACTCAAGCCCCGCCTGCACCGGGAGCGCGCCGCTGCGCCTGCGTTGGACGCGCGCATCGGCAAGACAATCAACGAGGCACTGGCCTCCGCCGGGCTGGACCGCGCCACGGGACACGAGAACGCGGTCTCCAGGATCATCGACGACGCGCTCACCCGGGCCGGCTTGCTGCGCACTCCGGTCCCAACGGAGGGTGTGATTTCCGCGTTGCGGCCGCCACTCGCGGCTTCCGCGACAAGCGCCCGCGGATTGCCCCAGGAAGGCGAGCCCGCGAATCCGGCACCCCTTGAGGATGCGGGTGAGTTCGTAACCCGCTCTTTCAAGACCGACACCGGCACGCACACCTACAAGCTGTATTTCCCCGCCGGTTATTCGCTGGAATCGTCGCGACTGTTCCCGCTCGTGGTGATGCTGCATGGGTGTACCCAGTCGCCAGACGATTTCGCCGTGGGCACGCGCATGAACGCCCAGGCCGATCTGCAGGGATTGCTGGTCGCCTATCCGGCGCAATCGACCACGGCCAATGGTTCGAAATGCTGGAACTGGTTCCGCCCGCAGGACCAGGCCCGGGACGCTGGCGAACCGGCACTGCTTGCAGGCATCACCCGACAGATCGTGGCCAGCCATCGCGTAGACCCGCGCCGGGTGTACGTCGCGGGGCTGTCGGCCGGTGCGGCCATGGCGGTGATCCTAGGCAGGACCTATCCGGAACTCTATGCCGCGGTGGGCGCGCATTCGGGGTTGCCGTACCAGGCGGCGCACGACGTGGGGTCGGCCTTTACCGCGATGAAAGGCGGCGGCGTGGCGGGTAAACACGAGAACGCTGCGCAGTCGCCGCCCACCATTGTCTTCCACGGCGACGGCGACCACACGGTCAAGCCGTCCAACGGCGCGGCGATCGCCGCGCAAGTCACCGGCGTCGGCGGCGAAAAGCCGGCCTTGCACCGCAGCGACGAAGGCGCCGCCAGTGGTGGCCGCCGCTATACGCGGCTGGTCTACCACGATGCCTCGGGCAAGCCAGTGGTCGAACACTGGCGGGTGCACGGCGCCGGCCATGCGTGGATGGGCGGTAGTGCGAAAGGCACCTACACCGATCCGCAAGGCCCCGATGCGTCGGCCGAGATGGTGCGCTTCTTCCTGCGGCACGCGAGCTGACGCGACACGCGGTCCACAGGACCCGGCGCCCGTCAATGCGACAGGTATTGTTCCGCGAAGAAGCTCTTCATGAAGTCGAGGGTTTGCTGCTCATCCAGCCCATCGCCTTCCTTGCGGATATCCGCGTGCGCCTTCTTGAAT
>JAKFDG010000118.1:0-2988 GCA_036677285.1 Pseudoxanthomonas sp. | reverse complement strand
CGTGGTATTCGCGCTGGCGCGCGAGTTCGGCATCCCGATCCGCTACGCCGGAATCGGCGAGCGTTCCGAGGATCTGCGCGTGTTCGACGCCGAGGCTTTCGTCGATGCGCTGCTGCCGGAAGCACTGGGCGCGTGAGCGCGGCAACGGTTCGCTGACATGGCCCGGCGCCGCAAGATCGCGTTGCTGGTGATCGCGGCACTGCTTCTGGCTGCATTGCTGTCGCTGCGCTGGATACTGCAACCGGCGCACTTGAGCGCGAGGATCCTCGACCTCGCTGGGAAATCGCTGGGCCTGGAAATCACCGCAAGCGGCAGCAGCGAATACCGCCTGCGCGGCACGCCGATGCTGGTGGTGCGCGATGTCGTCGCGCGTGAACCCGGCGCAGCGACAGCACTGCTGCGCGCCGAGCGCGTCCATCTTTCGCTGCCCTGGTCCACGTTGCGCGCGCGCGGCAAGCAGCTTGTCGTGCAGCGGATCGAGCTCGACGCCCCGCAATTAGACCTGCCTGCGTTGCAGCACTGGCTGGCGACGCGACCTCCTTCGGAAACGCGCATCCCCACGCTCACCGACGGCCTGCGCATCACCAGGGGGAAGATAGCCAACGACGACTGGCGCATCGAGGATATCGATGCGGAACTGCCATCGCTGCATCCCGACCGGCTCGCGCATGCGCGGCTGCGCGGGCGCTATCTCGATCCACCACTCGCGATCCCGGTCGATCTCGCCGTCGCGCTGGCGCGTCCCTCGGCGCTGGCCAAGGGCCTGGCCAGCGGCTTCGCTACCGACGGCCGCATCGCAATCGAACGCGGCGACTGGAAGCTGCCGGCGACCGTCGTCCTGTCCGGGCCGCTCGCTCTCGGCAAGGACGAACTGCGGGTCACGCCCGCGCGGCTGGGCGTGGCGGCGCGCTTCGAATCCGGCGACACCCGCCTGCCGTTCATGCTCGGGCTGCATGGCCCATTGAAATTCGATGAAGCGACATGGACGCTGGCGCCGGCCGGCGTCGCGTTACGCGGGTTGGGCGACGGCACGCCTGTTCCGCAACTCGGCGCACGCGGCATCCTCGCGCTGGGCCGGAGGCTGGTCCTGCAGCTCGACGGCCGGATCGCGCAATGGCCGCCCGCCTGGCCTGCCCTGCTGCCGCCGATTGGCCAATCGAAGTCCCCATTGCCGTTCGCATTGCACTACGTCGGCGCGCCCGACCTCACCGAGATGGCGACGCTGGAACTGCAGCGTGATGCGACGCGTTTCGACGGTCGCTTCCGGTTGCCCACGATGCTCGACTGGATCAGCACCAGCGCCAGCGGCTCGCCGCTGCCACCACTGAGCGGCACTGTGACTACGCCGGAGCTTGAAATCTCCGGCGCCCGGCTGGAAGGCGTGGAGATCGAGATGGACGATCCCGGTATTCCAGCAGGCGCGCCGCTGCGATGACCGGATCGACCGACCCCTTCGCAAGCCGCCTGCTGTCGTGGTTCGACCAGTCCGGCCGTCACGACCTGCCCTGGCAGCATCCGCGCACGCCGTATCGCGTGTGGCTGGCGGAAATCATGTTGCAGCAGACCCAGGTGAAGACGGTGATGCCGTACTTCGGACGCTTCATGTCCGCGTTTCCCACCCTGGCGGATCTGGCCGCGGCCTCGCTGGATCAAGTGCTGGCGCAGTGGTCGGGATTGGGCTACTACGCCCGCGCGCGCAACCTGCATGCGACCGCACGCCTGTGCGTGGAACTGCATGGCGGCGACCTGCCCCGCGATTACGCGGCACTGGTCGCCCTTCCCGGCATTGGCCGCAGCACCGCCGGCGCGATCCTCGCCCAGGCATGGGGCGATCCGTTCGCGATCCTGGACGGCAACGTCAAGCGCGTGCTCACGCGTTACCACGGGATCGCCGGATGGCCGAATACGCCTGCGGTCGAAAAAGAACTGTGGGCGCTGGCGCTGGCGCATCTCCCCACCGCGCGCATGGCCGACTACACTCAGGCGCAGATGGATTTCGGCGCCACCCTCTGCACGCGGCAGAATCCTGCGTGCATGTTGTGCGTGCTGCAGGCCGATTGCATCGCCCTTCAGGATGGGAGGGTCGAGGAACTACCTACGTCGCGTCCTGGAAAGCCGCTCCCCGAACGCAACGCACTGGTATTGCTTGCGGAGAACGAAGCCGGCGAGATCCTTTTGCAACGACGTCCGCCGACCGGCATCTGGGCCTCGCTGTGGTCGCTGCCTGAAGCCGACAACCACGAACAGGCGCGGGCCTGGTTCTGCGCACACCTGCACGGCGATTACGACCGTGCCGAACCGCTGGCCGAAATCCCCCACACCTTCACCCATTACCGCCTGCACCTGCAGCCGCTGCGCTGGCGCGCGCTCGCCGCACGCGACGCGGTGCGCGACAATGACGACCTGCGCTGGGTGGCGCGCGCCGACCTGGTCACGCTCGGACTGCCCGCACCGATCCGCAAACTCCTCGGCGAACAAGGCTAGCCATGTCACGCACCATATTCTGCGAATACGAAAAGCGCGAGGCGGAAGGCCTGGACTTCGTGCCCTACCCCGGCGAACTGGGCCAGCGCGTGTACGCGCACATCGGCAAACCCGCGTGGGCGGCGTGGCTGGCGCACCAGACCATGCTCATCAACGAGAACCGGCTGTCGCCGAGGGATCCCAAGCACCGCGCCTTCCTGGAGAAGGAGCTGGAGCAATTCCTGTTCGGCGGTGGTGCGGAAAAACCGGCGGGTTACGTACCGGAGGAGTGATCCTGTCGGGCACCGTCCTTCAACCGCCCGCGGCCTCGCGCTCCACCACCTTCGCTTCGCGCAATTCCTTCTGCGCCTGTTTGAGTCCTTTGACATCCAGCGGACGGATGATCTCGATCCGGCAGGGAAGACGGATGCTGCTGGCGCCGCCGCCGTGCACATAGACGTTGTCGAAGCGAGCTGAAACCCTGCTCGCCATGTTGCTCAGGCTGATCGCCGGGGCATAAGCCAG
>JAKFDG010000117.1:0-1739 GCA_036677285.1 Pseudoxanthomonas sp. | reverse complement strand
TGGGTCCCGGCTTTCGCCGGGATGACGACTTTTCCATCTTCACGTCTTGCTAGACGTCGGCGTCGGTCGCCCAACCCTCACCCGTGCCGCGCGTGAACACCCGATCGCTTTCCTGCACGTCGCCCGCGGCGATCGCGTCCTGCTGCGCCAACCGCTCATAGATCGGGGTGAAATCCGGCGCGGTCGCGTCGATCAGCTGCGCGAAGCTGTCGATGACGAAGTAGGTCTTCTGGAACGTATCGATGCGGTAGCGCGTGCGCATCACCCGCTCCAGGTCGAAACCGATGCGGTTGGGTGCATCCGATTCCAGCGAATACAACGACTCGCCCTTCGACGAGACGATGCCGCTGCCGTAGATGCGCAATCCCTGCGGCGTGTTGATCAGGCCGAATTCCACCGTGTACCAGTACAGCCGGGTCAGGTTGACCAGCGCTTCGGGGCCGATGCCGTGCGCCTTCACCCCGCCGCGGCCATAGGCCTGCATGTAGTCGGCGAACAGCGGATTCATCAGCAACGGCACGTGGCCGAACAGGTCGTGGAACAGGTCCGGTTCGGCGATGTAGTCGATCTGGTCGGGGCGGCGGATCCACCAGGTGACCGGGAAGCGGCGATTGGCCAGGTGCTCGAAGAAAACCAGTTCCGGCAGCAGGCCTTCGACCCCGACCACGGTCCAGCCGGTCGCCGCGCCCAGCACTTCGTTCAACTGCTCGAAGCGCGGGATCGCGCGCGGAGTCATGCCCATCGTGTCCTGGGCGTGGAGGAATTCCTCGCTGGCGCGCCCGACCAGCAGCTCGCGCTGGCGTTCGTAGAGCGCGCCCCAGGTGGCGTGGTCCTCGGCCCGGTAGTCCTCCCACGGCTGCTCGACCACGGCGGTGGTGTAGACCGGCACATAGCCCTTGTCGGTCTGCTGGCGCTCGACGCGGCGCGGCTCGTTCATGGATTCTCCGGGAGGGGACGGACGGCACTCGATGTTAGCGCCGGAGTCGCGCAACAGGGTTGCAAAGTTGCACGTCATCCATGGTCGAGCGCAATATCATTGCGCGTTCAACCCGGATCGAACATGAAATGGCCGAATCCCTCTCCCTCGACCGCATCGACCTGCGCCTGCTTTCGCTCCTGCAACAGCAGGGACGCGCCACCAATGCCGAGCTCGCGGCCCAGGTGAACCTGTCGCCCTCGGCCTGCCTGCGCCGGATCCAGCGGCTCGAAGCCGGCGGGGTGATCCGTGGCTATGCGGCCCTGGTCGAACCCAAGGCCGTGGGGCTCGGGTTGCAGGCCTTCGTGCGGGTGCAGCTGGAGAAGCACGGCCAGCTCGGCCTCGATCGTTTCATCGAAGGGGTGAACAGCTGGGACGAAGTCGTGGCCTGCCACGCGCTCACCGGGGACATGGATTACCTGCTGCAGGTGGTGGTCCAGGACCTGGAGCACTTCTCCCAGTTCCTGCTCGACAAGCTGATCAACGCCACCGGCGTGGCCGACGTCAATTCCAGCTTCGTGCTGCGCACGGTCAAGCAAACCCGCTCGTTGCCGCTGGGGCACCTGGGGTAGCGGGCAAAAAAAAAACGGCCATCCGGAGATGGCCGTTCAATGCCGCGTGGATCAGGGATCAGATCAGTGGATCAGAAGCGGTATTCGAAACCCAGGGTCAGGGTCTCGGCATCGACGTCGACGTCGAAGGCTTCGGCCTTGCTGAAGTCGTAGTTCAGGCTCAGGCCGATGTTCTGGGCGAAGTCGTAACC
>JAKFDG010000116.1:0-3067 GCA_036677285.1 Pseudoxanthomonas sp. | reverse complement strand
GTTGGCGCGTTGCCACCGGCGCTGATCCTGCCGGGACTGTTCCTGATCGCGGGATTCCTGTCGCTGGCGGTAGGCACCTCGATGGGCACCATCGCCGCAGTGTCCCCAATCGCGTTGGGGGTTTCCGATGCCGCCGGCATTGATCGCGCATTGGTGATCGGAGCGGTGATCGGCGGCGCCACCTTCGGCGACAACCTGTCGGTGATCTCGGATACCGCCATCGCCGCGGCGCGCACCCAGGGTTGCAGCGTGCGCGACAAGTTCCGCGAAAACCTCAAGATCGCGCTGCCCGCGGCGGTACTGACCCTGGTCGTATTGGCGGTGGTGGGCGACGCCTCGCCAGTGGAATCAGCCGAGCACGTATCGCCGTGGCTGGTGCTGCCGTATGTGCTGGTGCTGGTGCTGGCGGTGATAGGCCTGGATGTATTGGTCGTGTTGAGCATAGGCCTGGTGGTAGCCGGTCTGTTCGGTTATGCCACCGCATCGGACTATGGCGTCGCCACTTTCGCCGCCGATATCTATGCGGGTTTCGAAAGTGTTGTGGAAATCACCCTGCTGGCCCTGTTCATCGGCGGACTCGGGGCCCTGATCAAGGCCAGTGGCGGGCTGCAATGGCTGGCCACGCAGATCTCGCGCATCGCACGCGGCAACAGCGGCCGGCGCACCGGGGAATGGAGCATCGCCGCCTTGGCTTCGGTCACCGACGTGTTCACCGCCAACAATACGGTCGCGATCCTGATCAGCGGCAGCGTCGCTCGCGATATCGCCGAACGCCACGACGTGCCACCCGCGCGCGCGGCGAGCCTGCTGGACATCTTCGTGTGCAGCGTGCAGAGCCTGCTGCCGTACGGCGCGCAGATCCTGCTGGCGGCGTCACTGGCGGGGCTGTCGCCCCTGGTGCTGGTGGGCAAGGCGCACTACTGCTGGTTCCTGGTTGGCGTGACCATCGTCTTCATGCTCTGGCCGCGAAGGCAGCCGGCTGCTGCGGCGACGGCCGGGCAGGTCTGAAACGGAAACGGGGCGCAATGCGCCCCGCTTTTTTAGTCTGCCCGCAGCGCGACTGCCGCGATTACCGCGATTACCGCGAATTCAACTTCGACAACAGACGCAGGAACTCCAGATACAGCCACACCAGGGTGACCATCAGGCCGAAGGCGCCGTACCACTCCATGTACTTGGGTGCACCCTGTTCGACACCGTTTTCGATGAAGTCGAAGTCCAGCACCAGGTTCAACGCCGCGATCACGATCACGAACAGACTGAAGCCGATGCCGACGATGCCGGACTCATGGATCAGCGGGATGTTGATGTTGAAGAAGCCCAGCACGATTGTCGCCAGGTAGACCAGCGCTATGCCGCCGGTGGCTGCGACCACCCCGAGCTTGAAGTTTTCGGTCGCCTTGATGAGGCCGCTTCGGTAAGCCATCAGCAGCGCGAGCAGGGTGCCGAAGGTCAGCAGGACCGCCTGGAAGACAATGCCGTCGAAGCGCAGTTCGTACATCGCCGAGATCGAACCGAGGAAGAAACCTTCCACCAGCGCATACAGCGGAGCGGTTACCGGCGCCCAGGTTTTCTTGAATACGGTGATCAGCGCCAGGACCAGGCCGCCGATGGCGCCGCCCAGGACGTAGCCGATCATGCCGGGCGCGATCGTTCTTACGCCGGCGGCATCGACGGTGATGGACTGGTTCCAGGCGAACGCGGCGGTCAGCACGGCCAGCAGCAGCAAAATGCCGGTCTTGTTGACGGTGCCGTTCAGGGTCATCGCCCCAGCGTCGCGCGAGACCACCGCGCCCGTGCCGAGGTCGAGGAAAGTGGATTCCTTCAATGCCGGATTGCCGCTGCGGATCATCTTGCCTGCTCCATCGATTTCGGACCGTGGGTCCATTGGCCGTGAGGATATCGCATGGGCGACGGAAACATGTGGTTCAGGCGCGTCGTTTGACAGCGGGGGCGCAGGTTCCGACAATACGCGGCCTTGTTGGCTTGCAGAGCGATGCGGGGCCCGAGTCGGGGTATAGCGCAGTCTGGTAGCGCATCTGGTTTGGGACCAGAGGGTCGGGGGTTCGAATCCCTCTACCCCGACCACTTCAGGTGCGGCTTCTGGATAGGATGTCCACCGGTTGGATGCGACAATCCCGGCCTGAGCGCCCGTAGCTCAACCGGATAGAGCACCGGCCTTCTAAGCCGGCGGTTACAGGTTCGACTCCTGTCGGGCGCGCCACTGGTTTTGATGCAGTTGCTGTTTTCGTGCTTATGGTGGATGTAGCTCAGTTGGTTAGAGCACCGGATTGTGATTCCGGGGGTCGCGGGTTCAAATCCCGTCTTCCACCCCATACATGACGCCTCGCTGGTGACTGGCACCGCCGCGGCTTGTTACAATATCCAGATAGTTTCAGGGCTGTTAGCTCAGTTGGTAGAGCAGTTGACTCTTAATCAATAGGTCGAAGGTTCGAATCCTTCACAGCCCACCATATCCGAAGCGCCCGGCAATCCCGGGCGCTTTTTTTGTTGCCGGAGAGGCCGGCGGCCGGGGCCGCGGATACAATGGCGGCGGACCAGCGAAAGTGGCGGAATTGGTAGACGCACTGGATTTAGGTTCCAGCGGGTAACCCCCGTGGGGGTTCGAGTCCCCCCTTTCGCACCGCGCCGCGCCGCGCGGAAGTTCAGGCATTAGGGGCGCTGAACGCGCCGCGGCGCGCTTCGACCCCAGGAAACGGGCGTTTGCGGCCATGAAACCCTCGCCCCGCGCTGGCAGCCAGCGCCGTAATCGGCGAAACTATTGCGTTGCGCCGGTGCCGTGACAGTCGCATGACTGCGCCATCCGCGAACCAGATCATCAACATCGTGCCGCGGCCTGATCGCGGCCGCAGGAGTCAGTGGCTATGCAAGTTTCGGTCGAATCGCTCGGCAACCTCGAGCGCCGCATGAGTTTCACCCTTCCCGTCGAACGCCTGGATACCCATATCGGCGGCCGCCTTCGGGAACTGGCGCGCACCGCGCGGATCAAGGGTTTCCGTCCGGGCAAGGTCCCGGCCAAGGTGATCGAGCAGCGCTACGGCAAGCA
>JAKFDG010000115.1:0-3241 GCA_036677285.1 Pseudoxanthomonas sp. | reverse complement strand
AGGGGTCATGGAAGGTTCGCAAGGGTCGGAAACGAAAACGCCGCCCGGAGGCGGCGTTCTGCACATCGGCGTGGCCGAAGCTTACTTGACGTTGGCCAGCATCCAGTCGACGGTGGCGTGGATCTGTTCCTCGGTCAGGCCGGGGTTGCCGCCTTTCGGAGGCATGATGCCGCCATCCGGGCCGGTGAAACCCTCGATGGCGTGCTTGTACAAGGTGTCCTTGCCCTTGGCCGCGCGCGCGCCCATGCCGGCGGCGGTCAGGGTGGGGGCCATGCCCACGCCATTGGTGTGGCAGGCGCCGCACAGGTTCTGGTAGATCACCGCGCCGTCCTTGGTGCCGCCATAAGCGACCTGGGCGGAGGCGGCGGCCAGTGCGGCGGCCTTGGCGGCGGCCTGGGCCGCGGCACCGGTGGCGCCGGCGTACACCGCGCCGGTCGGGGCGATGCGGGCCTCGGTCTGCTTGACCGCGGTCGGCGAGACTTCCGGCGGGATGGTGCCGTGCAGGTACAGCGCACCGCCGATCAGGCCCACGGTCACCAGCATCAGGAAGCCGATCACCATCGAGAAATGCTTGAGGAATTCGAGGTCGTAGTTACGCACTTTCCACCTTTGGCAGCACGGCGGGGGGCCGTGCCTGGCTACGAGAACATGGCTCACACATCAGGGATCCCGGGCATGGCTCCATCGGCGACGTCCCGGACAGCTCCGCGCAGGAATGCCGCGCGCGGGCCGCCATTATAGACAGGGCGGCCGTTTGCGGTAGCGGGCGGCAGCCGGCGCAGCCTGTTTCCCGACTATTCCAGGGTGAACCACTGCACTTCGACGCGCCGGTTGAGGTCGCTGTCGGCGCCGGCCGGTTCCTCCCAGCCGCGTCCGACCAGCTCGATGCGCTTGGCATCCAGCTTGGGATAGCGCTCCAGCAAGGCGTCGCGCACCGCCTGCGCCCGCTGCCGCGACAGCTCCATCGCCTTTAGCGACATGCTGCGCACCAGCTCCTGGCCACCCTGCTGCTCGAACTCGGGCTTGCGCGCCGCATCCACGTGCCCGCGCAGCAGCACCACCGAGCCGGGGCTGACCTGCAGGAAGTTCCGGATCGTCTCCAGGTATTCCAGGTTTTCCTTGGCGGCCTTGTCCAAGAGCGCGGAGTTGGGCTGGAAGAAGAATCGTATGTCCTTGCTCAGCAGCGCATCCCCTTCCAGCGACACCTGGCTGTTGCCGCTGCGGATCGGGGCGATGGCGATGGTCTGGTCGGCGTAATGGCCGGACTTCTTCAACGCGTTCAGCGCGGTGCTGTCGACGAAGCGCGCCGGATCAGCCGGGTTCTTGATCAGGTTGCCGTAGGCCAGTACCGAGGACTGGTAGATGCCCTGGAACGAACCGGCCGAATCGATGGTGCCTTCGAAGAAGGCCAGGTTTTCCGGCAGGTTGGACAGGTGCACCTTGGCCAGCTCCTCACGGGTGTCGGCCTCGCTCCACTTGAATGCTTTGGCGATGACCGCCAGTTGCGAATCGGGTTGGTCGCGGACCAGGCGGTTGCCTTCCAGCAAGCCGTGGACCAGGCCCTTCACCCACTCAGGTTTGGCCTGGGCGAAACCTTTGTTGACCAGCAACAGGTCGGCCACGATCAGCAGGTTGCGGTTGGTGACCAGGGTCTTGGCGCGATTGCCGGAAGCGGCCACCACTTCATCGGTGCGCGGCGACCAGCCCACGCAGCCGTTCAGGCGTGGCGCATCGCGCGCCAGTTCGTGCTCGTAGGCATCGCAGGCGACGAACGCGTCTTCATAGAACACCAGGCCCAGCTCGCCCGGACCGGGCTTGCCGTCCAGGTCGCGCAACACCTTGATCGGCACCCCGGCTTCGGAAGCGAGGTAGCGGATGAAGAATTCGCTTTCGTTGAACTGCGAGGCGGCCAGGACCTGGCCCTTCAGCTGGTTGATGCTGGCGATGCCTGCATCGACCACTACCTGGTCGGCGCCGCGCGAAAAACCGATCTGTGCCGGCACCACCACGTCGAACTGGCGTCCGATTACCGCCAGCGTGTCGGCCGTGGTCACCGACGCGGCCACGCGTCCGTTATTGAGCTTGGACCAGCCTTCTTCCTCGTTGAGGGTGAGCCGCACCTGGAAGCCGTAGTTTTTCGCGAAGAAGGAATCGGGATTCGGCGCCAGGCCTCCGTTTGCCGCGATCAGTCCCGCGTAACCGGCGTATTCGCTGATATCGACGTCGACGACGTCGCCCTTGGGCTGGTAGGCCGCCGCCGCATCCAACCGCGGTTGGCCGGTGACCGGTTCGATCGGGTCGGGCGCGTCGCCGGATGGACCTTCCGACTTCTCGGCCACGGCCTTGCCGTCCGCGCCATCGGCCGCGCGCTTGTCCAGGTCGCGGACCACCAGCCAGCCACCGAACAGCAGCAGGGCGATGACCAGCACAGCGGTGATCAGCTTGCCGCTGGCATTGCCGCGCTGCAGGGGGTGGCGGGACAGGGAACGAGAGGTCATGACGATTCTCCTTCGGTCATGGCGGAGCGAT
Source organism: Pseudoxanthomonas sp. (assembly GCA_036677285.1). GTDB lineage: Bacteria > Pseudomonadota > Gammaproteobacteria > Xanthomonadales > Xanthomonadaceae > Pseudoxanthomonas_A. The sequence continues at coordinate 712 of JAKFDG010000115.1, read as the reverse complement.
GGGTTGTCCCGCGCAGCACATGCTGCGGCAGGCGTTGTTGCAGGTCCAGGTCAAGCGAGCCGAGCAGGTCGCGCTGGCTGTCCAGCCAGCGGTTGGCTTCCTTGAACGAGGCGGCCAGCGCGTCCAGCGACAGGCCGATCCCGCCTTCATCGGTGGCCAGCAGCGACTGTTCGCGCAGCAACGCGATCTGCTGGGCGATGCGCTGCAGTTCCGAATCTACGTGCTCCTGGCGGCGCGAGGCGTCGGCATGCGCAGCCTGGCGCAGGTCGATCACGCCCTTCTGCTGTTCCAGGCTGCGGCGCAGTTCACCGGTGAGGTCGACCTGGGTCAGGCGCGCGTCGATAAGGTCTTCCTGCGCCTGCAGTTGTTTGCTTTCATCGCGTGCGGTCTGCACCACGCGGCCGATCGCTGCGCGTGCGGCCAGTAGGCGCAGGTGCAGCCACACCAATTGCTCCAGGCTGTCGGCGTGCGCGGCCATGACCGGCGATCGATCGAGCAGCGCCATGATTTCGCGTGCGCGCGATTCCACTTCCTGCTGGCGTCGCTGCAGCAGCGCCGGCAATTGTTCCAACAGGTCGCGGTAGCGGCGGTCGACCGGATCCTGTTGCAGCGCGCCTGCGTCCACGCTGGCGCGGAAGCGGCGGTTGTTGGACAGCCAGTACAAGTACAGGGCCTCGACGCCTGCGCCGACCAGGAAGAAACCCGGACTCAG
>JAKFDG010000114.1:0-1561 GCA_036677285.1 Pseudoxanthomonas sp. | reverse complement strand
GCGGGCTTCTCGGGACACGGTTTCGGCATCGGTCCCGGCGCGGGCCACCTGATCGCCGACCTCGTCACGGGGGCCAAGCCCATCTTCGATCCCGCGCCTTTCGACCCCGCCCGGTTCAACGGGTCGGCGTGGGGCAAGGTGGCCGACTTCTAGCGAGCGCGCCACGGACGCGGCAGCCGAAAGCCAGGGCCATGCAAAGTTCTGGCAAGCCCCCGGATTGAAACGGATTCCACTTGCCCCGCACGTGAAAGCGGCATTTCCGAAAGGCGGGAATTCATAGACTTATATCCACCCCAACAAGTGGATCCTTCTATGACATTCAAACCCAAATTCATCAGCTTCGACTGCTACGGCACGCTCATCAACTTCGAGATGGGCCCGACCGCAAACAGCCTGTTCAAAGACCGCGTTCCGGCCGGCCGAATGCCTGCCTTCCTGGACAGCTTTCGAGCCTATCGCCTCGACGAAGTCTTGGGCGAGTGGAAGCCCTTCTTCAATGTTGTGGAGAATTCGATCCGGCGGGCATGCAAGGCGCACGGCATCGACTACAAACCATCGGACGCCGTCGCGCTGTACGACGCCATTCCGACGTGGCAACCGCATCCGAACGTGGTCGAGGTTCTGGAGGCGATCGCACCGCACGTGCCCCTGGTGATCCTCTCGAACTCGATGGTCGATTTGATCCCGGCGAGCGTCGCCCATCTCAAGGCGAAGTTCCACGCGGTCTACACCGCCGAGGAAGCGCGCGCGTACAAACCGCGCTTCCAGACCTTCGAATACATGTTCGACCAGCTCGGATGCGCGCCGGACCAGATGATGCACGTCTCGTCGAGCTTTCGCTACGACCTGATGACGGCATCCGACCTGGGCTTCATGGCGAAGGCCTTCATCGACCGCGCGCATGAGCCGGCTCTCGAGGGCTATGGCGTCTGCCGCCTGACCGACGTCCGCCAGCTTCCCGGCCTGCTCGGCCTATGACCGCGCTGAGCACCACCGCGCCCGACCTCGCGCCGGCGGCAGTGGAGGCGCTGGTCCGCCGCATCTACGGCATCGAGGGTTCCGCCCGGCCGCTGGCGGGCGAGCGCGACCAGAACTGCCTGGTGCAGGCGTCAGACGGCTCTCGCTACGTCCTCAAGATCAGCAACCCGTCCGAGCCCCCCGCGGTCGTCGACTTCCAGATCGCGGCGCTCGACCACATCGCCCGCGTGTCACCGGACCAGCCGGTGCCGCGCGTCGTGCGGACACTGGAAGGACGCACGCACGACACGATAGCGCTCGCCGAGGGCCTTCAGACACGCGTGCGCATGCTGACCTACCTGGACGGCATCCAGATCCGGGAGACGGTGCGCACCGCCGCACAGCGGCGCGCCATGGGGGGCGGGCTCGCCGCGCTGAACCGCGCACTGCACGGTTTCGCGCATCCGGGCGCGGCGCATGACCTGCTGTGGAACGTCGCCACGGCGCATCGGCTGGGCGCACAGCTCGACAGCCTCGTGGACCACAAGCGCCGCGCACTGGCCCAGGCGTTCATGACGCGCTTCACGGAGCACGTGCTGCCGCG
>JAKFDG010000113.1:0-1681 GCA_036677285.1 Pseudoxanthomonas sp. | reverse complement strand
CCGAAATCCTCGCTCTTGTTCCCCAGGTTGGCGTCGCTGGCCGGATCGAAGATGCCGCCGATGCCGAGCGTGGAGTTCAGCAGGAAGCGCCCCAGCGCGTGCCCGGCCTGCTTCGGCTTGCCCTGCAGCAGGCTGTTGATCACGGTGAGCGGCTGGCCCAGGTTGCTGAAGAAATTGCTGACCCCCAGCCGTACCGGACGCGGCACCACCTTCACGTAACCCAGGGCCAGGGGCCGGGCGATGGTGCGGTCGACCACGTTGTTGAAGGCGTGGGTCTTGCGGTTGAGCTTTTCCCACGGGTCGTAGCTGACCGGCATCACCACCCCGGGCGGCAGGTTGGGATCGGCGACCGGGTTGTATTCGTCCTGGCCGTAGATCGCGGCGAAGTCGCCTTCGGTGCTCGCGGCCGTGTCGACCGGAGCAACCTCAGCGGGAGCCGCGATCGGCGGCGTCGCCGGCAGTTCGCCAGTGGTTTCCGCGAGGGGTGCGGCCTCGGTCGCGGCCGGCGTTTCGCCGACCACGACCGTATCGGCCGGCGCGCTCGCGGAGGCGGCGGGCGGAGTCGACGCACAGGCCGAAGCCAAGGCGCAAAGAACGACGACAGTGGCGATGCGCAACAAACTCATCCTGCTTCCCTGGATGCTTACGGGGTGGGGGTCGCGCCGGGAAAGTCCAACCCGGGCGTCAAGCGGTACGCGGTACGCAACTCGGCCAGGCCCGCGGGCTCGCCTTCGATGCGTGGCGCGATGCCCGCCGCGCGCAGGCGCGCGGCGATTTCGGCCAACAATGCCAGCCCGGCGCTGTCGACGGTAGTGACTTCGGTCAGGACGATGCGTTGCACGCCGGCCAAGGATTGGCTGGCGTTCGGCCACAAGGTCGCGGCGGCGGTGCGGTCGAGCGCGCCGGCGAACGCCAGGGCGTCGCCGTCGCGCCGCACCGTCGCCTCAGTTGCCGCCGCCATCGACCTGCATCTTGCCGGCACGCAGGTCGGCGGCGACCTGGGCGATCGACTTCTGCCGCAGCGGGCCGTCGAACTGGTTCTTGAAGGTCTGCACGTAGGAGATGCCTTCGATCATCACGTCGAACGCCTTCCACTGGCCGCCGACATTGCGCAGCAGGTAATCGACCGGGATCGGCTCACCGCCGGCGCGCAGCATTTCGGTGGAGACCTTGACCCCGCGGTTGCCGGGCAGCGGCGATTCGGATTTCACCCGAACCCGCAGCTTGGTGTTGAAGTCCAGCAGCGAGGTGCCGTAGCGCGAGGTCAGGTTGTCCGACAGCGCCTGCGAGAACAGCTTCACGTCCGCATCCGAAGCGCCGCGTCCATGCACGCCCAGGACCAGGCGCGCGGCGTAGTCGCGGTCGAAGGTGCGGTTGAATTCGGTGGTGATGAACTGGGTCAGCGCGGCCTTGTTGCCGCGGAACTCGGCGCGGCGCTGCTCCAGCGTGGTCAGGATGCGGGTGCTGCTGTCCAGCACGATCTTGCTGGCCGAACCCTGCGCGGCGGGTGCGGCGGCGGCCTTGGCGGCCTGCGCCGAGACCAGCACCGGCGCGGACGCCAGCAGCACCGAGGAGACGACGAGGGAAAGGAGGGCGCGCTTGTTCATGGCTGGCTTGTTCATGGTTGTGGCTCTTCTGTAACCGGGGGGGTGTCGGCCGGGGTGTCGCCGGCGCTTTCGGG
>JAKFDG010000112.1:0-2503 GCA_036677285.1 Pseudoxanthomonas sp. | reverse complement strand
GGTCCCGCACGGCGTGCCCTCTGGGCGACGGGCGCGTTCAATCGCTTCAACCCCGGTCCGGGTCCCGAATGGGACCACCTGGGCTACAGCTACCTCCTGGAGAACTCGCGCGCGGTCCAGATCCTGGGCCGGGTGGTGCGCGAGTACCGCAGCGGCGAGCGCCTGGGGATACCGAGTGTCGCCACGCAGCGCTGGCTGGACGTGACCGAGGCGCTGCTGTTCGGCGGGCCCACGCCCATGGCCGGGTGGGCATCGATGGGGTCCGCGCGGCGCGATCCGGAGGCCGTCCGCCGCAATGCCTATTGGCGACTGCTCGGCATGGACCTGGCCTTTGGCACGGACGACAACCGCCCGCCCGACTACGACAAGGCCGAAGCCAGCAACACCGGCTTCGTGCACCTGCTGGAGCTGCTGTTGCGCGAGCTGGGCGAGGCCGTCGACGACGCCACCGATATTGACGATGCCGACCCGGCACGCCGTGCCCGCATCTTCCCCCTCGTCGAAGACCTGCGCCTGATGCTGCGCGCACGCCGCCAATCGCGACTGCTCGCGCGCGAGGAGCTCTCGGCCGCGACGACGCTGGGCTGGGTGGAACTCACCCTGCTCAGCGACACGCCCGTGGTGAAGGACCTCAACGCAGAGGCCGCGTCATCCGCAGAGCGCCTGCAGTTGATCGGCGAGCGGGTCGGGCTGTCAGCGCATGGTCGGTCGGCCGCCCTCTTCGCCCTTGCCCCGGAACTGTCGACACTGTTACGTGCAATCGAGTCCGGTCGGCTGACGGAGACGAATGTCGCACTGCTGTATGCCGGCTCGCCATTGGCTGAAACCGGTCGCCGTGTCATCACCGAGTGGAGCCGGGCCACGGGGCGGGATCTCTAGGCCGGTTGGTTGATGACGGCTGTGCTCGCCTGTATGTAAAAAGAGCCCCGCGATGCGGAGACTTTTCGTTGAACCGCTGGGTCCCGGCGTTCGCCGGGATGACGGTTCACAGCATGGTGGTGAGATTCGGGAAACACCCCGTCCTGCCGCGCCATGGAAAAGGGGACGGCGCCAGCGCCGTCCCCCGGGTTCCGCACTTCGGGCGTGCGGCCTTACTTGATGGACTTGGCCGCGGCGATGATCACGTCGGCCACCGCCTGCGGTTGCGACACCATCGGCACGTGGCTGGCGGCCAGCTCGGTGGTGTGGGCCTTGAGCTTTTTGGCCAGGGCGCGCTGGGCGCCGGGGTCGATCATGCGGTCCTGCGTGGCGACGATGTACCAGGACGGTTTGGTGGTCCAGGCGGCGACGCTGACCTTCTGCTCGAAGGCGCCACTGAAGACCGGGCCCTGGGTGGCGGCGATGAGGTTCGCCTCTTCCGGGCTGACGTCCTGGGCGAAGTCGCTGGCGATCGCGGCCGCCGGCAGGGTCAGGAAACCTTCCGCGTCGGCGACGAAGTGGGCCGAGCCGGGCGGTGTCGGGAAGGCCTTCAGGTCGGCGGTCGGCGCCGCGTCCAGCGACGGGGCGAAGGCGGCGACGTAGACCAGTGCCCTGACCTTGTCGTTGCCGCCGGCCTGGGTGATCACCGAGCCGCCCCAGGAATGTCCGACCAGCACCACCGGCCCGGCCTGCGCATTGATGATGCGGTTGGCCGCGGCCACGTCGTCCTCCAGCGAGGTCAGCGGGTTCTGCACCGCTACCGCGTCCAGGCCCTGGGCCTGCAGCAGCGGGATGATCTTGTTCCACGACGAGCCGTCGGCGAAGGCGCCATGGACCAGGACCACGGTGGTCTTGGCGGCGGCGGGCGCGGCGGTGCCGCTCTTGTCGGTGGTGCTCTCGGCGGCGCTGGCGCTCAGCAGGCCGGCGGCCGGCAGGGCCAGGGCCAGCAGCAGGGAGGAAGCCAGGCGGGTGGTTGCGGTTTTCATGGGTGTTCTCCAGTCAGGGTCGAGGGGACGTGCGGGAAGGTTGGCTGCGTTATCGCGGTAGTAGTTATCGCGATATGTATTTATTACCACGGGGCAGTTACTTGTCAAGCACTTTATTATCGTGATAAGCTTTATTTCGACAAGAGGTTGATTGGTTTCACTTTTTCGAGGTGCACGATGGCTGCCAACGTCTCCCTTCCACTCAGCGAACAGCTTTGCTTCTCCCTGTACGGGGCCGGCATGGCCATCAACCGCACCTACAAACCGCTGCTGGATCCACTGGGACTGACCTACCCCCAGTATCTGGTCCTGAGCACGCTGTGGGAGACCGATGGTCTGACGGTCAGCGCGATCGGCGCGCGCCTGGCCCTGGATTCCAGCACCATCACCCCCCTGGTCAAGCGCCTGGAAGCGGCCGGCTTCGTCACCCGCCAGCGCGGCACCCAGGACGAGCGCCAGGTGCATGTCTCGCTGACCGCCGCCGGCCGCGACGTACAGGCCCAGACCCGCTGCCTGGCCGAGACCCTGGGCATGCGATCGGGCATGCAGCTGGAGGAACTGGTGGCGTTGAACCGGCAGGTGCAGCGGTTGCGCGATGC
>JAKFDG010000111.1:0-2243 GCA_036677285.1 Pseudoxanthomonas sp. | reverse complement strand
CCGCCGCTGGTGATGAAGGACGTGCTCACCGCGATGATCAAGGCGCACGAGATCCAGGGCTGCCTCGCCCTGGAGAACAGCTTCAACCGGGTTGGCCTGGACCACGTGGTGCTGGTCAAGGTCGCGTCGACGGCCGTGGTCGCCGGGATGCTGGGCTTGAGCCGCGACGAGATCCTCAATGCCGTGTCGCTGGCCTGGGTGGACGGCCAGTCGCTGCGGACCTATCGCCACGCGCCCAACACCGGCAGCCGCAAGTCCTGGGCCGCTGGCGACGCCACCAGCCGAGCGGTGCGCCTGGCGCTTATCGCCAGGACCGGCGAGATGGGCTATCCCAGCGTGTTGTCGGCCGGGACGTGGGGCTTCTACGACGTGCTGTTCAAGGGCCAGCCGTTCCGGTTCCAGCGCCCCTACGGCAGCTACGTGATGGAGAACGTGCTGTTCAAGATCAGCTTCCCGGCCGAGTTCCATGCGCAGACCGCGGTCGAGGCGGCGATGGCCTTGCACGTCCAGCTGAAGCAGGCGGGCAAGTCGGTCGAGGACATCGGCAAGATCACCATCCGCACCCACGAAGCCTGCCTGCGCATCATCGACAAACAGGGCCCGCTCGACAATCCGGCCGACCGCGACCACTGCATCCAATACATGGTCGCGGTGCCGCTGATCTTCGGCCGCCTCACCGCCGGCGACTACGAGGACAGCGTGGCCCGGGACCCGCGCATCGACGAGTTGCGCGGCAGGATCGTCTGCGTGGAAGACAGACAGTACACCGCCGATTACCACGACCCGGACAAGCGCAGCATCGCCAATGCGCTGACCGTCGAGTTCAAGGACGGCAGCAAGCTCGGGGAGGTGGCGGTGGAATACCCCCTCGGCCACAAGCGCCGCCGCAAGGAAGGCATCCCCCTGCTGGTGGAGAAGTTCAGGACCAACCTGGCGCGCCGTTTCCCGGGCGGGCAGCAGCGGGCGATCCTGGACGTGTCCCTGGACCAGGAGAAGCTTGAGGGCCTGCGGGTGAACGAGTACGTCGATCTGTACGCGGTCTGAGGCATCCCGGACCGCTTTGGTTTAACATGCGGCACCCGAACCACCCGACCCAGGTGGCCTGCGGAAACGCCGGCCGAGCGTGCGACATGAGCACTACCATCGCCCACCGCTGATTCCCCGCCGCCACTTCGGTTCATGGTCGAAGGCGCGTGGCGCCTTTTTTGCTTTCTACGGTTCCCCCAGATGATCACGATCACCCTTCCCGACGGCAGCCGCCGCGAATTCGAAAACCCCGTCAGCGTCATGGAAGTGGCGCAATCCATCGGCGCCGGCCTGGCCAAGGCCACGCTCGCCGGTGCGGTGGACGGCAGGCTGGTCGACGCCAGCGACCGCATCGACCACGACGCCAGTTTGCGCATCATTACTCCCAAGGACGAGGAAGGGCTGGAGATCATCCGCCACTCCTGCGCCCACCTGGTCGGCCATGCGGTGAAGCAGCTGTACCCGGACGCCAAGATGGTGATCGGCCCGGTGATCGCCGAAGGCTTCTACTACGACATCTGGAACGAACGCCCGTTCACCCCGGAAGACCTGGCCGCGATCGAGCAGCGCATGCGCGAGCTGATCGAGCAGGACTATGACGTGGTGAAGAAGGTCACGCCTCGCGCGGAAGTGATCGAGGTGTTCAAGTCGCGCGGCGAGGAATACAAGTTGCGCCTGGTCGAGGACATGCCCGACGAAACCGCGATGGGCCTGTACTACCACCAGGAATACGTGGACATGTGCCGTGGCCCGCACGTGCCGAACACGCGCTTTCTGAAATCGTTCAAGCTCACGCGCATTTCCGGCGCTTACTGGCGCGGCGACGCCAAGAACGAGCAGCTGCAACGCATCTACGGCACTGCCTGGGCTGACAAGAAGCAGCTCGAGGCCTACATCACCCGCATCGAGGAAGCCGACAAGCGCGACCACCGCAAGATCGCCAAGCAGCAGGAGCTGTTCCACCTGCAGGAAGAGGCGCCGGGCCTGGTGTTCTGGCATCCCAAGGGCTGGGCGATCTGGCAGGTGGTCGAGCAGTACATGCGCAAGGTGTACCGTGAAACCGGCTATGGCGAAGTGCGCTGCCCGCAGATCCTGGACGTGTCGCTGTGGCAGAAATCCGGCCACTGGGACAACTACCAGGACAACATGTTCTTCACCGAATCGGAGAAGCGCACCTACGCGCTGAAGCCGATGAACTGCCCGGGCCACGTGCAGGT
>JAKFDG010000110.1:0-3703 GCA_036677285.1 Pseudoxanthomonas sp. | reverse complement strand
TGCACCTGCCGCAACCAGTGCGGGGTCGAAGGCAATTCGAAGCGTTCCACCAGTTCGACGCGGTTGCGATCGACGGTCAGCGGATCGTCGCCATCGGCGGCATGGCGGTTACCCAGGTTGAATTCGTCGAACGGCGGCTGCGATACGCCCGCGCCATGACGCAAGGTGGTGAACGCGCGCACGTTCGCCGGAACCGGCCACTGCGCCCACAGCGCCGCGCTCATCGCTGCTTCTGCGCCTCGCCATCGGCGCGCAACGCGGCGAGCAGGTTGAGCATGTCGGCGGGCACCGGCGCGGAAACACGCACCGGCTCGCCGCTGACCGGATGTTTGAATTCGAGGATTTCCGCGTGCAGGGCCTGGCGCTTGAAGCCGCGCAACGCGGCGATCAGTTCCTCGGTCGCGTGCTTGGGCAGCTTCAGCGGTCCACCGTAGAGCGGATCGCCGATGATCGGGTACTTGAGGTGAGCCATGTGAACGCGGATCTGGTGGGTGCGGCCCGTTTCAAGACGGCATTCCAGGGCAGTGTGCGCGCGGAAACGTTCGCGCAGCCGGTAATGGGTGACCGCGTCGCGGCCTTCCTCGCGCACCGCCATGCGGATGCGGTCGCGCGGATGACGGTCGATCGCGGCATTCGCGGTGCCGCCGGAAACCATCGAACCGACCACGATCGCCAGGTACTGGCGATGCACGCCGCGCGCCGACAACTGTTCCACCAGCGCCGTGTGCGCACGCAACGTGCGCGCCACCACCATTACCCCGCTGGTGTCCTTGTCCAGGCGGTGGACGATGCCGGCGCGCGGGATCGTGGACAGCGTCGGGTCGCGGAACAGCAGCGCATTGACCAGGGTCCCGGTGGGATTGCCCGCGCCCGGGTGCACCACCAGGCCTGCGGGCTTGTTCAACACGAGTACGTCCGCGTCCTCGTACAGCACCTCGATCGGGATGTCCTCGGGCAGGGCATGGGTCTGGGTGTCCAGGACCACGTCCAGGCTGGCGGTCTCGCCGCCGCGCACGGAGTCGCGCCCGCGCACGATTTCGCCGTCCAGGCGCGCGTCCCCGGACTTGATCCATTCGGACAGCCGGGTGCGCGAGTATTCGGGGAAGAGTTCGGCCAGCACCGCGTCGAAACGGCGGCCTGCGGCGCTGCCGGGAACCACGGCGGTACGCCGGGAAACTTCGTCGGGCTCGTCGATCTGGGTGGGGTCGGTCATGTGGTCGGGGGCGGCACGTTGGCCGGAGGTTCATGGCTGGGGCAGCGCCTAGGCTATCATCGCCCCCTTATTCGTCCCTGCCGCGGCCCACCGCCAGCCCATGACCCAGCGCCCCACGACCCGTTCCACCACCTCTCTCCGTCCCGCCTTCGCCAGACTGGCCGCCCTGCTCCTGATCGCGGTGACCGCCACCGGCTGCTCGAGCATCGGCAAGATGTTCAAGCGCGACAAGGATTCCGTCGAAGGACAGCCGGTCGAACAGATCTACGAGAAGGCGCATGCCTCGATGGTCAACGGCAACTGGGACCGCGCCGAGATCACCTTCCGCCAGCTCATCGCCCAGTACCCCTACGGGCCCCATACCGAGCAGGCGCTGATGGAAACCGCCTACGCCCAGTTCAAGGCCGGCAAGATGGAGGACGCGGTCTCCACCATCGACCGCTTCATCCGCACCTATCCCACCCAGCGCAACATCCCGTACATGTATTACCTGCGCGGACTGGCCAACTCCGGCCGCGACACGGTGTTCCTGCAGAAGGTATGGAAGCTGGACCCCAGCCGCCGCGACCTGGCCACGCCGATGCAGGCCTACAACGATTTCAACATCCTCACCGAGCGCTATCCCAACAGCCGCTATGCAGCCGACGCGCGCCAGCGCATGGTGGCGTTGCGCAACCTGTTCGCCCGGCATGAACTGGACACCGCGCTGTACTACATCCGCCGCGAGGCCTGGGTGGCCGCCGCCGCCCGCGCCAAGTACCTGCTGGAAACCTATCCGCAGAGCGAATACCAGAACGACGCGGTCGCCATACTGGGCGAGGCCTACACCCAGCTGGGCAACGAAACCCTGGCCACCGATGCCCGCCGCGTGCTGCAGCAGAACGATCCGCAGCATCCGTGGCTGAGCGGCAACTGGCCGGACTATCCGTGGGCGGTACGCAAGCTCAACCCGTTCGCCGGCGAGAAGTCGGCGGTCGATACCAAGAAGGATTGAAGAAAGGGGCCGCGAGGCCCCTTTTTTCGTGGTGGGAGCGGCTTCCAGCCGCGAGCTGTTGCTCTTCTAGCAGCAGAAAGCGGGAGCTCGCAGCTGGAAGCCGCTCCTACGATGATCAGCCGGAATACTTGTTGCTGATCGGATAACGCCGCTCGCGCCCGAACGCGCGCCGCGACACCTTCGGCCCCGGCGCGGCCGCGCCGCGAATCGTATTGTCGTGCTAAGGAAACAGAACGCGCCGCAGCGCGGGAAATAGCCTGCCCGAGCCCAGTAGTCCGTATCGCAAACCCAACTACCCGGTATATCGATTGGAAATGGGATAACGCCTTTCCCTTCCAAATGCCCGCCGGCTGACTTTCGGTCCGGGAGCTGCTTGATGCCTCTTCCACTCGTTGATCCGGACCAGCCGCAGCATCCGGTCGACAGTTTCGGCATCGAAGCCCGCCGCCACGATCTCGTCGCGCGACTGCTCCTGGTCCACGTAGCGCAGCAGGATCGCGTCAAGCACGTCGTACGGCGGCAATGAATCCTGGTCCTTCTGGTTCTCGCGCAGCTCGGCCGAAGGCGGGCGCGCGATCACCGCCGGCGGGATCACCGGCGCGCCGCCGACCGTGTTGCGCCAGCGCGCCAGCGCGAACACCTCGGTCTTGTACAGGTCCTTGATCGGCGCGTAACCGCCGCACATGTCGCCGTAGATGGTGGCGTAGCCGACCGCGTATTCGCTCTTGTTGCCGGTGGTCAGCAGCAGTCCGCCGAGCTTGTTGGACAGCGCCATCATGATCACGCCGCGGCTGCGCGACTGCAGGTTCTCTTCGGTGGTGTCGGTGTCGCGGCCGGCGAAGACCGGCCCCAGCGCTTCCATGAAACCCTTGAACGGGGCTTCGATCGGAATCGTCTCCAGCTTCACGCCCATCGTGGCGCACTGCTCGGCAGCGAGGTCGTTGGAAAGATCGGCGGTGTAGCGCGAAGGCAGCCGCACCGCGGTGACGTTGTCCGCGCCCAAGGCATCGACCGCGACCGCCAGCACCACGGCCGAATCGATGCCGCCCGACAGTCCCAGCCAGGCCTTGCCGAAGCCGTTCTTGGCGCAGTAGTCGCGGGTGCCGCGCACGATCGCGCGCCAGGCCAGCGCGTCGCGGCTCTCGTCGCCGTCGTCCATCCATTGCACCGGGGCGAACTTGCGCGATTCCGCGTCGAAATCCACCACCAGCCACTGGTCGGTGAAAGCGGCGGCGGCGGGATGCACGATTCCGTCCCCGTCGGCCACCACAGAGGCGCCGTCGAACACCAGTGCATCCTGTCCGCCGACCACGTTGAGATAGGCCAGGGCCATGCCGGTCTCGCTGACCCGCTGCGCCAGCAGCGCATCGCGCTGCGCGTGCTTGTCGCGCTCGAACGGCGACGCGTTGGGCACCAGCACCAGCTGCGCGCCGGCCTTCGCCGTTTCGGCCAGCGGCTCGGCGAACCAAAGGTCCTCGCAGATCACCAGCCCGACG
>JAKFDG010000109.1:0-1667 GCA_036677285.1 Pseudoxanthomonas sp. | reverse complement strand
GCCGACTTCGGCGAGGACACCTACCGCGTGCTGACCGCGGTCGACTCGGCGCTGATGGTCATCGACGTGGCCAAGGGCGTGGAGGAACGCACCATCAAGCTGATGGAAGTGTGCCGCCTGCGCGACACCCCGATCATGACCTTCATCAACAAGCTCGACCGCGAGGGCCGCGACCCCATCGAGTTGCTGGACGAAGTGGAAAGCGTGCTCGGCATCCAGTGCGCGCCGGTGACCTGGCCGATCGGCATGGGTTCGCGCCTGAAGGGCGTCGTGCACCTGGTCAGCGGCGAAGTGCATCTGTACGAACAGGGCCGCAACTTCACCCGCCAGGATTCCACCATCTTCGCCTCGCTGCACGATCCGCAACTGGCCGAACGCCTGGGCGAGAACCTGCTGGCCGAACTGCGCGACGAACTGGAACTGGTCCAGGGCGCTTCGCACGCCTTCGATGCCGACGCCTACAGGGCCGGCAAGCAAACCCCGGTGTTCTTCGGTTCGGCGGTCAACAACTTCGGCGTGCAGCCGCTGCTGGATTTCTTCGTCGACCACGCGCCGTCGCCGCAACCGCACGAAACCACCACGCGCGAGGTGCAGCCGACCGAAGCGAAGCTGTCCGGCTTCGTGTTCAAGATCCAGGCCAACATGGACCCGATGCACCGCGACCGCGTGGCCTTCATGCGCGTGTGCTCGGGCCGCTTCGTCGCCGGCATGAAGAGCTTCCACGTGCGCACCGGCAAGGAAATGAAACTGGCCAACGCCCTGACCTTCATGGCCAGCGACCGCGAGATCGCGGCCGAGGCCTGGCCGGGCGACGTGATCGGCATCCACAACCACGGCACCATTTCCATCGGCGATACCTTCACCGAAGGCGAGGCGATCAGCTTCACCGGCATCCCCAACTTCGCTCCGGAACTGTTCCGCCGCGCGCGCCTGCGCGATCCGCTGAAGCTGAAGCAGCTGCAGAAAGGCCTGGCCCAGCTGAGCGAGGAAGGCGCCACCCAGTTTTTCCGCCCGTTGATGAGCAACGATCTGATCCTGGGCGCTGTGGGTACGCTGCAGTTCGACGTGGTGGCTTACCGGCTGAAGGACGAATACAGCGTGGATTCCAGCTTCGAACCCGTGGGCGTGGTCACCGCGCGCTGGATCCGCTGCGATGATGCGAAGAAGCTGGAAGAATTCCGCGACAAGAACGCGATGAACCTTGCCCTGGATGCCGCCGGCGAGCTGGTCTACCTGGCCCCGACCCGCGTCAACCTGCAGCTGGCGCAGGAACGCGCGCCCGGCGTCCAGTTCATGGCCACCCGCGAGCATGCGCACAGCGTGGGCCTGGACTGATCCATGACCGTGCCGGCGCACGGCGGGTTCAAGCCGATCCTGCTGCGACTGCTGCGCTCGCCGCTGCTGCGCATGATCTATTTCGTGCTGATGCTGTCGCTATTCTCGGTAGCGGCGAGGTGGGCGGCGAAGGCGGCGGGCATTCCCGCCAACAGCTTGAAGACCATGAGCGCCAACCTGGCGTTCAGCGTGCTGACCGTAACGCCCTTCGTGCTGGCTTACTGGCTATTGGCAAGGTTCATCGAACGGCGGCCGCTCAGCGAGCTGGCCTGGCGCAAATCGCCGCAGTTGTTGTGGGGCCTGGTGGCCGCATTGCTGTTGTTCGCACTGGT
>JAKFDG010000108.1:0-1869 GCA_036677285.1 Pseudoxanthomonas sp. | reverse complement strand
GTGCCCATCACCATGGGCTACGACCGCAATGCGGAACTGCTGATCGACGAGAAGCGCGCGTTCCTCGAGGACAAGCTGGCACGCAACGTGCACCTGTTCTTCACCCACGACACCGAGTGCGCGCTGGCGCAGGTGACGCGTGACGAGAAGGGCAGGTTTGGCACGGCGCATGAGGTTGCGGAGCTGTTGGCGCGGCCGCTGGCGGCCTGATGCGTGTGACTTTTGTAGGAAGGGCTTTAGCCCCGATTGCCGAGTGAGAAAAGCGTCGGGGCTGAAGCCCCTCATGCAAAAAAAAACGGTCATCCCACACGGGTCCCGAAGATACGATCTCCCGCATCACCCAACCCCGGCAAGATGTAACCGCGTTCGTTAAGGCGTTCGTCGATCGCGGCGGTATAGACCTCGACATCCGGATGCACCGCTTCCAGCGCCGCGAGACCTTCGGGCGCGGTCACCAGGAAGATGCCCTTGATGCGCTTGCAGCCGGCGCGCTTGAGCATGTCGATGGTGGCGATCAGGGTGCCGCCGGTGGCCAGCATCGGATCGAGGATCAGCGCGTTGCGTTCGTCGAGCCGGCCGGTGAGGCGCTCGAAGTAGGGCACGGGTTGCAGCGTTTCCTCGTCGCGCTGCAGGCCGACCACGCTGACCTTCGCCGCTGGAATCAATGCCAGCACGCCAGGCAGCATGCCAAGTCCGGCACGCAGGATCGGCACCAGCGTGATCTTGGCGCCGGCGATGCGCCGCACCTGCACGTCGCCGGCCCAGCCGGACATCGTTGCCGTTTCAGTGTCGAGGTCCGCTGTGGCCTCGTAGGCCAACAGCGTGCCCAGCTCGGTCACCAGCTCTCGGAAGCCCTTGGTGCTGAGCGAGGCGTCCCGCAGCAGGCCGATCTTGTGTTGGACCAGCGGGTGGTGGACTTCGACGATCTTCATGGCGTGGCGCTTGAGGGAGGGATGCGGCAAGTCTGCCCCAAGCCCCGAT
Source organism: Pseudoxanthomonas sp. (assembly GCA_036677285.1). Taxonomy (GTDB): domain Bacteria; phylum Pseudomonadota; class Gammaproteobacteria; order Xanthomonadales; family Xanthomonadaceae; genus Pseudoxanthomonas_A. The sequence goes on along the minus strand of JAKFDG010000108.1, from coordinate 888 downwards.
ATCTGTCGAAATTCCGCGCCGCAGGAACAGGAAAGCCGGCGCGAGGCCGGCATTCCAAGATCACTCGAAAAACTGGTTGGGCTTGCAGCCGATACCTCAGGCCGCGGCAGCCTGCTCCGCATGCGGGCCTTCGCGCAGGGCGTGTCCAACCATGCCGACCAGCAGGTCCAGTTCGTCAGAACCCATCGCGAAATGCGGGGTGAAGCGCAGTGAATTGGCGCCGCCGTGGATCACGTTGAGGCCGCGTTCGCGCAGCCACTCCTCGGTGGAGCCGGCGCCGTAGCACTTGAACTGCGGGGCCAGCTCGCACGAGAACAGCAGGCCGGTGCCCTGGACCTTGGTGATCAGGCCGCCGAGTTCGGTTCGCAGTTTCTCCAGCTTCTCCACCGCTTCGCGGCCGCGCACGCGGATGTTCTCGCGCAACTGCGGGGTCAGCTGATCCAGTACCGCGCAGGCCACGTCCAGCGCACGCGGATTGGTGGTCATGGTGTTGCCGTAGATGCCCTTACGGTACAGGCCGGCGGCGCGCTCGTTCACCGCCAGCACCGACAACGGGTATTGCGCGGCGTTGAGCGCCTTGGAATAGGTCTCCATGTCCGGCGCATCCAGGCCTTCGAAGCCCGGGTAGTCGACGATCGACAGCACGCCATGCGCGCGGAGGCCAGCCTGGATGGAATCGACCAGCAGCAGGCTGCCGTGGGCGCGGGTCTGTTCGCGGGCGACGGCGTAGAAAGCCGGCGGCAGCGAACGTCCGGGGTCGCCTTCGCCCATTACCGGCTCCAGGAACACGGCTTCGACGAACCAGCCCTTCTCCTCCGCATCGGCGAAGACCTTCTTCAGGGCGTCCGCGTCGTAGGGTTCGATGGTGATCACCGAATCCTCGTTGCG
>JAKFDG010000107.1:0-1815 GCA_036677285.1 Pseudoxanthomonas sp. | reverse complement strand
CCTGCGCACACGCGGGCTGCGCTCGGTAGGGATGAAGCCGGTGGCCAGCGGCTGCGTGGAAACCAGTGCCGGCTGGCGCAACGACGACGCGCTGGCCTTGCTGGAAGCCAGCGCTCCGCCGCCGGAATACGCCGACCTCAATCCGTATGCCCTGCCGCAGCCCTTGGCCCCGGAGATCGCCGCGCGCGAGGCTGGCGTGGACATCGAGCTGGGGAAAATCGTTGCGTCCTACCGGCGCCTGCGCGCCTCGGCCGATGCGGTGGTGGTGGAAGGCGTGGGTGGCTGGGCGGCGCCGCTGTCCGCGACCCTGGACCAGGCCGACCTGGTGCGGGCGCTGCGCCTGCCGGTGGTGATGGTTGTGGGCATGCGGCTGGGTTGCCTCAACCATGCGCGGCTGACGGCACGCGCGATCGTCGACGACGGCTGCGAGCTGGCGGGCTGGATCGCCAGCCACGTGGATGCGGGCATGGCCCGCCAGGACGAAAATTTCGAACTGCTGTGCGCGAGGATCCAGGCGCCGTGTTGGGGACGGCTTCCCTACGCGCAGGAGCCTGATGCCGGAGCTATGTCGCTACTGCTGGAAACGGGGCGTCGTATGGGAGCGATATGAGTCGCGACGCAGCGCACGGGGAAAACCAGTAGCGACTCATATCGCTCCCACCATGGATCGCCCAATAAAAAACCCGGCAGCGAGGGCTGCCGGGTTGGTTGCGCGGGAGAGAGATCCGCGCAGAGCTGGTTGCTACCTCAGGCGATTACTTGCCCTTGGCGGCCTTGGTCGCCTTGGCCACGGTGGCCTGGGCGGTTTCGCTGGCGGCTTCGAACTGGCTCTTGGCCAGCTGACCGATGGCTTCGTTGGCCTTCAGGGTCAGGCCGAACACTTCCTGGCCGGCGGCGGCAACGCGCTCGGCGTTGTCCTTGGCGATCTGCAGGCCCTTCGGCCAGACGTTCTTGTAGGCTTCGACGTCGCGGATTTCCGACAGCTCGCCGAAGAAGGCAGTGGTGGCGTCGACGTTCTTCTCGAAGGTCTTCAGCTGCACGCCGAACACGGTCTCGGCGGTTTCCAGCGCCAGACGGTTGGCGCGCGAGGCCGCGGCGGCGAACTGGTGGGTGAAGGTGGTGAACTGCTCGTTGATCTGTGCGGACATGGTGTGTCTCCGAAGTTGTAAGGGTCTTGCGACTTTGTTGCAGTGCAATATACGCACACATTTGTTGCAACGCAACAACAGGCGTATGGAATCCGACGAACGGTCAGGACCTGTTTAGAATCAAACGCTTGTATGAAGCGGGCAGGTGTCTGAGCGGGACAGTAGCGACCACTCCGGGCGCCCGGGCCTGTTCCGTAGGACTTACGTCGCTCCCACGTCTTTCCACTCAGCCGCGGTAGCGGCAGCCCGAGGTGCAGGTCTCGTGGACCACGATCTCGCTCAGCGCCGGCAGCACCGGCTTGAGCCGTTCCCAGACCCAGATCGCCAACCGTTCGCTGGTCGGGTTGTCCAGCCCCTCGATCTCGTTGAGGTAGTGATGGTCCAGCTGCTCGTAAAGTGGCTTGAACGCCGCCTTGATGTCGCCGAAGTCCATCACCCAGCCGGTCTCGGCGCCCGGTTCGCCGGACACATGCACCTCGATCCGGAACGAGTGCCCGTGCAAGCGCGCGCACTTGTGCCCCGGCGGCACGTGGGGAAGCCGGTGCGCCGCTTCCAGGGTGAAGACCTTGAAGATGTCCATGCTGCCATTCTCGTTCGCGGGTCGGGTAGCCGCAATCTTCGGCTGACGCCCGATATGGAAACGGGGCTGGCATGCGCCAACCCCGTC